>CAIYFE010000303.1 GCA_903925445.1 uncultured Burkholderiales bacterium
CCGGCGTGGCAAATTCATACAAGTTTGAGTTGGCGAACAACTTGAACATGGCCAACGCCTCCACGCCGTATTTGCCTTACTTCAGCGCGGCGCAATTCAACGGCAATGGTTTTTCGATCAATAACTTTTCACTCAATCGTCCTAGTTCAGCCAATTTGGGATTTTTTGGCGTTGTGCAAAACAGCGCCTTGGTGAACGTGAACATCTCCAGCGTCACCTCAGGCAGTTATGCCATCAATGGCACCGACTATGTGGGCACGTTGGTGGGCGCCATGTATGGTGGCGTGGTGGTGGGCAGCAATGTCACGATGGGTGGCAACGTCAAGGGCAACAACTATGTGGGCGGCTTGGCGGGCTATGCCTACGCAGCCATGGCCAATGACAACGTGAGCTACGCCAGCGCCAGTACAACCTCCGTGACGGGCGTGAACTACGTGGGTGGTTTGACGGGTTATCTGAACAGCAACTACACCAACGCAACGGGCTACACCACGTCGGTGACCAGCAACACCGCAAGTGGGCTCACGTCCAATGTGGCGGTCAATGCAACTTCGAGCAGCTATGTGGGCGGCTTGATTGGCTTGTCAACGGGCGGCACAACGGTGTTGAGCAACTCGAGCGCAACGGGCAATGTGACGGTGGCCGTTGGCAACTACGTCGGTGGATTGATTGGCAACGCGCAAGGCGGCGCTTACAGCGGTTTGACGTCCAGCGGCGCTGTGATCAACACCAGCACAGGCAACTACCAAGGCGGGCTGGTTGGCTTTTTTAGCTCGGTGAGCCTGAACACTTCTTCAAGCGCAAGCACGGTCAATGGCAGCGCGTATGTGGGCGGTTTGATTGGGTATCAATCGGGCGGAACGGTTGGCTCGGGAACTTCGGGATACACGATTTTTGCGACAGGCAACGTGACGGGTTCGTCTTATGTTGGTGGGCTGGTGGGCTACAACGTGGGCGGATCATTGGTCAATGCCTCGGCGTCGGGCTCGGTGTCGGGGCCGTTGTCTTCCGGTCTACCTACTTACGGTGTGAATTACTTCGGTGGCTTGGTGGGGTCGTCAACGGGCGCCATCAGTTACTCAAAATCCAGCGGACCCTTGGTGCAAGGTGGCACGTATGTTGGCGGTGCTGCGGGGTACAACAGCGGATCGATCAGCAATACATTTTCATTGGCCACGGTCAAAAGCAATGCAAGCGCTGCAGGCGGATTGGCAGGTTACAACATGGGCACGGTGTCTGGCACAAGTGTCAACCTGACCTACGCCGGCGGCGCGGTGAGCGGTGTGACTTCTGTCGGCGGGTTGATTGGTAACAATGCATCGGGCTCGGTGACCAACGCATCCGCCAGCGGCACAGTCACAGCGACCAGCACTGGCTTGGGTGGTTTGATTGGAACTTTGAGCGCAGGCGCTGTCAGCACATCGGTGTCGTATGGCACGGTGACGGGCAATGGTTTTGATGCAGGTGGTTTGGTGGGAAGCATGTCGGGCACGGCATCCATCAGCAACTCCTTTGCTTACTCGAATGTCATCAACACCGCAGCCAGCTCAGCCGCCAACAGCCGCACGGGTGGCTTTGTTGGAATTTTGAACAACGGCACGATTTCCAATTCAGGCGCAGCGGGCAGTGTCAGTGGCACCTACAACGTCGGTGGTTTTGTTGGCTACTTGGGCGGAGCCACAACCAGCACGCCTTCCATCTCAACAGCCTTTGCCGCCGGCGCGGTGTCGGCAACGCAATCGGCAGTCGGTGGATTTGTGGGCTACATCGATGGTTCGGGTGAGACCAACTCAACCAATAGCTATGCAACCTTGTCTAATTTTTATGCCACGGGCTCGGTCAGCGGCGGCAGCAAAGTGGGCGGCTTGATTGGCGATGCCGAGGGTGGAACCATCAGCTTCGGCTACGCAACGGGGTATGTGTCGGGCACGTCTTCGGTGGGCGCTGCCGTGGGTTATGCAAAACCCAATGCGCGAACTTCAGGCACCTATTCAGGCGTTGCGTATGTGGCGTCCAACGGTGTTTACTATGACAGCCTCACCTCGAACCAAAGCGTCGATGGGTTTGGCAGCGGTGCATTGACCACCACGGCATTGCAAAACAGTTTGCAATCGGGATTTGTCAGCAGCACGTGGGGCATTGGCACGGGCTTGTACCCTTACTTGAAAGTGTTTTATTCAGGATCGGTGCAATCGGTTTCTGGAACGGCGTTGTTGAGCAACGGCACCAGCCCAGCAGTGCCAGCGCAGGTGAGTTTGTACAGCGGCGGATCACTGTTGAATGGCTATTCGGTGAGCACAGGCGCGAACGGCTATTTTTATGAGTTGTTGGGCAGCAGCACGCTGATGCCCTATGCCACTTCGGTGTTGACCTCTTCCAGCAAGTTGGCCGCTGCACTGACGCTCAATGGCACCAGCAGCGTGGCTGGATTGGTGTACAGCGATGCGCCCAATTTAAGCAACGGCAATCTTGTGTTTGCCAACCCCAACACGACGCCGACGCTGACCCAAGGGTTGCTGCAAATCAGCACAGCCGCCGCCAACATGACGGCAGCCAATGCGGCCTTGAGTTCTACCTTGGGCGCCTCGACGTACGCAACGATTGCTGCTTCTTTGCCCACCAAGTCCTCGTTGGTGCTCAATGCAACAGCGGCTAATTTTTTGCTGGATATGCCACTCACCTACAACGATGGTGGTTTGAGCAACGCGGGCGCCATCACCGTCAACAGCGCCAATGTGACTTTGGCGGGCGCCAATTACACCAGCAGCAAAACACAAACCTACAACGCCAACCTCACCTTGGCTGCCAACACCAGCGTGTCAGCCACACAGGTCATCACGGGATCAACGCTTGTTGGTGCTGGCTATGACTTGACCATCAGCGGTGCCTTGACGCAAGACGCGGCCATGACCAACTTGGGCAATTTGACGGTCAGCGGCAATGCGGTGTTGCTGGCCAATGTGTCGTCCAGTGGTAGGCAAAGTTATGGCGCCAATGTGTCCTTGCAAAGCAATGCAACGGCGGTGACTTTGAACACCAGCTACTCAGGCGCTGGGGCCGATCTCACCATCGGTGGCAATGTGAGCGCGACGGGATCGCAAGGGCTGATTGTGCAAGCGGGTCAGGGCAACGTCAGCGTGGCGGGTTCGGTGGGGACGAGTGCTGGATTGAGCAACGTGTCCATCACCGCATCCAATGTCACGGCTTTGGCCATTGCTGCCAACCAGTCGATCACCTTAAGCCCCAGCACCTTGGCGCGGATTGGGTTGATTTCAGGCGCATCCACGGCGGTGACGATGTCGGGTTCTGGCGTGTTGGATTTGACCTCGGCCAGCAACTACTCGGGAGCCACGCGCATCACCGCGGGAACTTTGCAACTCGACGGCACTTTGGGGTCTGGCGGCAACGCAGGCGCGTACACGGGCGATGTGGCGATTGCCTCGGGCGCGCAATTGCAAATCAATGCCACCAGCAATCAGACCTGGAGCGGTCAGCTCAGCGGCAGCGGAGCGTTGTTAAAAAATTCGAGCAACAGCACGCTGACCTTGGCGGGCAACAACAGCTTGAGTTCCAACATCACCGTCAACCAAGGCACCTTGGCTGTGAGCAATGGCAACGCCTTGGGCACTGCCGCTGTGCAAATCGCGGCTGGCGCAAAACTCGACATTCAAAACGTCACAGCCACCGCGCAAGTGGTTGACCTCAATGGCGGCACCTTGTCTGCCTCAACGGGCGCGGCGACGTTGGTGAGCGCTGTGAATCTGGGCGCCAACAGTTGGATCAGCGTCGCAGGCACAGGCCTGACTTTGAGTGGCGCGATCTCAGGCAATGGTTACGGCTTGAGCGCCTCTGGCGCTGGTGCGTTGACGCTGAGCAACGCGTCCAACACCTTGAGCAGCATGTCCACCAACGCGGTCTTGGGTTCTTTGAATCTGACCAACAACGCGGCACTGACCTTGGGGTCTATCAACAGCGTTGGCAATGTGACGGTTGTCAACCGCGCGCCCATCACTTTGTCCAGTGGTGCCTCCATTGCAAGCAGCAGCGGCAACATTGTTTTGGCAGGCACACAAATCACCAACAACGCAGGCGCCCAGGCTCTGAGCGTGGGCGCGCAAGGCACATGGCAGGTTTGGAGTTCCAACCCAACACCGTTTGCATTGAGTTCTGCGGGGGGCGATGTCGATGCCGATTTGCCCAATGATTTTGTGCAATACAACGCTGCTTACGGCTCAAGCAGCGTTCAAGGCGTTGGCAATGGCATGTTCTATGCCTATGCGCCACAACTTTCTGCAAGTTTGACGGGAACGGTCAGCAAAGTTTATGACGGCACGGTGGCGGTCAATGTGACAAACAGCAACTACGCCATCACGGGTTTTATCAACGGCGATCAGTTGTATTCCGTGCTACCCACCCGCAGCGTTTTCACAACGGCTGGCACGGCTGCCAGCGTGGCCGGTTCAGGAACAGGTAAAACTGTTTCGGTTTCGGGCATGACCTTGGTGGGCATCAATGGCAGCAAAAAAGTGTACGGCTACAGCCTGACAACGTCAGATGTCACGGGCGTTATCGGGGAGGTCACGCCCGCACCGTTGAATTTGTCGATCAGCAAAACCTACGACGGCAGCCCTTTGTTGGACGCTGCCAACTATTCGCTCACTGGCATGGTCAATTCGGAAGCGTCACCCAGCTTGCTGGCAGGCGGTGTCGCGCAAGTCAGCAGTGCCAATGCAGCGAGTTACAACAGTTTCATCAGCAGCAGTTTTGCGCTCAACAACCCCAACTACACCTTGGATGGCGGCGTGGTGAACGCAACCATTCAAAAAGCACCGCTGGGCGTCAGCGTGACGGCACCCTACAGCGGCACCAACGTGGTGGTGCCCAGTGCTTACAGCGTGACGGGCTTGGTCAATCATGAAACCTTGACGCTGTCTCAGGTGCGGGTGAACTCAGCCCTTGTCGCATCAAATGGCGCTAATTTTGTGACCGGTATCTTGGGCAGCAATGGCACGGCCTCGCTGTCCAATTACAACTTGGTGGCGCTATACAACGCAGCGGCCAACAGCAGCACATGGAACGTGGCGCAGCTCACGCCGGTGGCATTGACGGTCACTGCACGAGCAGATTCAAAAGTTTATGACGCCAACGCCTATCAAGGCTCAGCGGGTGTGGATTACAGCGGCTTTGTCAACAACGAGAGCAGCAGCGCCTTGGGGGGTAGCTTGAGTTATTCAGGCACCAGCCAAGGCGCTGTGAACGTGGGTGCTTATGTGATTTCGCCCAGCGGTTTGAGCAGCAGCAACTACAACATCAGCTTTGTAAGCGGCAACTTGACCATCACGCCAAAAACGGTCAGCCTCAGCGCAAGCAAGACGTTTGACGGCAACACCGGTTTGTCGGGCAATCAAGTCACGATCACCACGGGCATCAACGGCGAAACCCTGACCTACAGCAATGCCACGGCAAGCAGCGCGCATGTGGCCGACAACGCGACCAATTTCATCTCTCAACTGACTTTGGGCAACGGCACAGCCTTGGCCAGCAACTACCAATTGCCAACCACATTGAATGCCACAACAGCGCACGTGACCATTTCGCCACTGCCTGTGGTGTTGGATGGCACCAAAAACTTCGATGGCACCACCCAACTCAACACTTCGCAAACGGGTTCAGCGTTGACGGTGACCAATGCAATCTCTGCTGTGACGGCCTCTGGATCGGCGCCTTTGGCCGCGGCTTCAGCTGGGCGTCAGAGTTTGTTGAACTTGGCGAATGTGACGTTGAGCAATTCGGATTACACCGTGGCGGGAGGTTCTGGCAGCGTCAATGTGGTGGCCGTCAACAACATCAACTTGCAGCCTTTGAATGCCACGGAGTTGGCAACTTTGGTGGGCTCGTATTTGAGCGGATTGACGGGCAGTCAATTGGGAACTTTGAGCGCCACGCAGTTGCAGACCTTGAGCGCGCAACAAGTCGCCTCGATGTCGCAAAACCAACTCTCGGGCATGACGGGCACGCAGTTGTCGTCGTTGACGCCGACTCAGATGGCGGCCATGTCGGCCACGCAGTTGGGCGGATTGAGTACAAGCCAAATCAGTGGATTGAACCCAACGCAAGTGCAGGCTTTGACGCCAGCGCAACTCAGTGGTTTCTCGCCGGCTCAAATTGCAGCGTTGAGTGCTTCGGGCGGGCTGAGTTTTTCACAAGTTCAAAGCCTCAGCCCGACTCAAATTGCGGCGATGAGCGCATCACAGCTGACCTACTTGAGTCCAGCGCAGGTCAGTGCGTTGGATGTCACGCAAATTCAGTCCTTGACACCGACGCAATTGGCTGTTTTGTCGACAGCGCAAATCAACGCGTTGACTGCCTCAGGCGCGTTGAGTTTCACGCAGGTGCAGAGCTTGAATCCCGCCCAAGTTGCAGCCATCGATGTCACGCAGTTGATCAGCTTAAGTCCTTCGCAGATGAGCGGCTTAGGTGCAGCACAGGTGCAAGCCTTCACGGCCGACCAGCTGTCAAATCTGAGCGCAACACAAATCACAGCATTGACGAATGCGGGCGAGTTGATTTTTGCCCAGGTGCAAGGTTTGAGTCCAACGCAAGTTGCTGCCATCGGCGCAACACAGTTGGCGGGCATGAGCCCCGATCAAATGGCCGGTTTGGGCTTGAACCAAGTACAAGCTTTGACACCCACGCAATTGACGCAACTGGCCGCGACACAAATCACAGCGCTGAGTGCTTCGGGAGCCTTGAGTTTTGCGCAAGTGCAAAGTTTGAGCCCCAACCAAATCACGGCCATGAGCACCGTGCAATTGACCGGCCTGAGCCCCAATCAATTGGGCAGCTTGGCGGCTTCGCAAGTTCAGGCCATGACGCCCACGCAGCTGGCCGCTTTGAACGCCGTGCAAATTGCAGCCTTGAGTGCATCCGGTGGCTTGAGTTTTGCGCAAGTGCAAAGCCTCGCACCAGCACAAATGGCTGTCATAAACCCCACGCAGTTGGCGCAATGGAGTCCGGCACAAATGGGTGGCTTGTCCGCCGTGCAAGTGCAAGCTTTCACGCCTAACCAGCTTGCCAGCTTTACGCCAGAGCAGATCACTGCGCTCACAGCCTCGGGTGCGTTGAATTTTTCACAAGTTCATGCCCTCACGCCCAATCAAATGGTTGCCATGAGCGAGGCGCAATTCGCGCAGCTGAATTCGGCACAAGTGGCCAGTTTGGACGATGCGCAACTGCAAGCCTTGACCCCGGCGCAGTGGGCTGCTTTCAAGCCGGTGCAATTGGCAGCGCTGGACCCCATTCAAATTCGCGCGTTGTTGCCCACACAAGTTGCCGCTTTGACGCCTGTGCAGCTCAGCACGCTGACGCCAATTCAGTTGATGAGTTTGAACGCCAATCAACTGGCCAGCTTGACGATCGAGCAACTGCAAGGGTTGAGTGCCTCACAGGTGCTGGCGATGACGTCTGAGCAATTGGGCGAGCTCTCCGATGCCCAATTCGCGGTGATTCGACCTTTCTTGCCTGTAGCCAACACCTTTGCCGTGAATGACTCTGCCACGCAGATGGGCTTGCTCAGCAAACCGCTTGGCAGCGACACCCCGCTCAACAGTGTGTTGCCCAGCACACGACAAACACCGGCTGTCATTGCGGCCAACGCGGTCACCTCTGTGGCTGCGGCATCGAGCAACCCGGCTTCTGGCGTGTTGTCTGTTTCGGTGCTTGGCGAAGGGCAGTCTTCCAATGTGGGCGTGGCGTTTGAGCAGCTCAGCAGCAGCATCAAATTGAGCTTGGTGCCCGCGCCAGTGGTGAATACCGAAACCGCCATCACGTTTTCAGGCGTTTTCAAAACATTCATGGTGGCAACTGCGCGCGGTGAGTTGGTGGAATTCAAAGGCACCTTGATCAACAGCCGATTGGTGGTGGTCGCCAGTTCAACGCGCGCGCGAGACTTGGCGCGAAGCGAGATGCAACTGGTGTTGGCCGCTGCGGTGACCTCCTTGGGCGAGACCGATTCCTTGGTGCTGTCACAGCTCGAAGGCGTGGTGCTCGACCTGCGTTGAGGCTTCGCTAAACTTGCTCCCGTGAGCACCCATCCCCATACCCCTCTTGCCGAACGTTTGCGCCCTCGTCATTTAGGCGAAGTCATTGGCCAGCAGCATTTGCTGGGCGATGGCATGGCGTTGCGCGTGGCGTTTGAATCTGGACAACCGCACAGCTGCATTTTGTGGGGCCCGCCCGGCGTTGGCAAAACCACCATCGCCCGTTTGATGGCCGATGCCTTTGATGCGCAGTTTTTATTGATCAGCGCAGTCCTTGGGGGCGTCAAAGAAATTCGCGAAGCCGTTGAATTGGCGCAAGCGGCGCGCGATGGTTTGCAAGCGCAACGCACCATTGTCTTTGTGGACGAGGTGCACCGTTTCAACAAAAGTCAGCAAGACGCGTTTTTGCCACACGTGGAATCGGGGCTGTTCACCTTCATTGGCGCCACCACAGAAAACCCGTCGTTTGAGGTCAACTCGGCCTTGCTCTCGCGGGCTGCGGTCTACGTGCTCAAGCCGCTGAGTGAGGACGATTTGCGCGCCATCCTTCAAAAGGCGCAAGCCATCGATGCTGTGCCACCCTTGCAAGCAGATGCCTTGCAGCGCATGCTCGCTTACGCCGATGGCGATGCACGGCGCTTGCTCAACACCCTTGAAACGCTGGCCGTGGCGGCCAAGCAAGAAAAAGTCGCGGAAATCTCAGACGCTTGGCTTGTGCGCGTCTTGGGCGAACGCATGCGCCGCTACGACAAAGGTGGCGAGCAGTTCTACGACACCATCAGCGCGTTGCACAAATCGGTGCGCGGTTCTGACCCCGATGCAGCTTTGTATTGGTTGGTTCGCATGTTGGATGGCGGCGCAGAGCCCAAATACATGGCAAGGCGCTTGATCCGCATGGCCAGCGAAGACATCGGTTTGGCCGATCCCCGTGCGTTGCGCTTGGCGTTGGATGCGGCCGAAGTTTATGAACGCTTGGGCTCGCCCGAAGGTGAGTTGGCCTTGGCCGAATGCGTGGTGTATTTGGCAATCGCGCCCAAATCGAACGCGGTCTACAAAGCTTTCAATGAAGCCAAGGCCTTGGTCAAAAAAGATGGCACGCGAGCTGTGCCCTTGCATTTGCGCAACGCGCCCACGCAGTTGATGAAAAATTTGGACTACGCCAAAGGGTATCGCTACGCACACGATGAGGAAGATGGTTTTGCTGCTGGTGAAAACTATATGCCAGAAGGCCTCGAATTTACGTGCTTTTACCAACCCGTTGAACGCGGTTTAGAGATCAAAATTGCGGATAAGTTGCGTTTGTTGCGCGACAAAAATTCTCAAGCAAGAAAGTAACTCATGGATGTATTGCTACAACAGGCCATCAATGGCCTGGTGCTGGGCAGCATGTATGCCTTGGTGGCTTTGGGCTACACCATGGTCTACGGCATCATCAACCTCATCAACTTTGCGCATGGCGAAGTGCTGATGGTTGGTGCCTTGACCGCATGGTCTTTGATTGGCGTTTTGCAACCCGCTTGGCCGCAAGCGCCGGGCTGGTTGGTGTTGTTGTTGGCCACTTTGTTGGCTTGCGTGGCGGCGGCGGCTCTTAATTTTTGCATTGAAAAAATTGCGTACAAGCGTTTGCGCAATGCACCCAAACTGGCGCCACTGATCACCGCCATTGGCATGTCGATCTTGTTGCAGACCTTGGCAATGATTGTGTGGAAGCCCAATTACAAACCGTTTCCTACGCTCTTGCCCAACGAACCCATTGCGATTGGCGAAGCTGTGATCACGCCCATTCAACTGATGATTTTGGGCGTGACCGTGGTGGCTTTGGCCATCTTGTCTTGGTTGGTCAACCGAACCAAGTTGGGTCGTGCCATGCGCGCCACGGCCGAGAACCCTCGCGTTGCGAGTTTGATGGGTGTCAAACCGGATTGGGTGATTTCTGCCACCTTCATCATTGGCGCCGTGTTGGCCACCATTGCAGGCGTGATGTGGGCTTCTAACTACGGCACAGCGCATCACGCGATGGGATTTTTGCCAGGACTCAAAGCGTTCACAGCGGCTGTGTTTGGCGGCATTGGCAACTTGGGCGGCGCGGTGGTGGGTGGCGTGTTGTTGGGCTTGATCGAATCGATTGGCTCAGGCTATTTGGGCGAACTCACGGGGGGTGTGTTGGGCAGTCAGTACACCGACATCTTGGCGTTCATTGTTTTGATTTTGATTTTGACCCTGCGCCCCTCAGGCTTGTTGGGTGAACGCGTGGCAGACAGGGCGTAAGACCATGAAGACCTTATTGACTCAAAAACCTGGATGGTTGGTGTTGTTTGCGCTGGTCTTGCCGTTTGTGTTGCAGCAGTTTGGCAACGCTTGGGTACGCATTGCGGACATGTCGCTGCTGTATGTGTTGTTGGCTTTGGGCCTGAACATCGTGGTGGGTTACGCGGGATTGCTGGACTTGGGCTATGTGGCATTTTTTGCCGTTGGCGCTTACTTGTTTGGCCTGTTGGCTTCGCCCCACTTGCTGGAAAATTTTGCTTTCATCGCTGCCGTGTTTCCAAATGGCTTGCACCTGAGTTTGTGGTGGGTGTTGCCTTTGGCAGCAAGTGTGGCTGGCTTGTTTGGTGTGCTGCTGGGTGCGCCTACGCTGCGCTTGCGGGGCGACTATTTGGCCATTGTGACTTTGGGTTTTGGTGAAATCATCCGCGTGTTTTTGAACAACCTCGATCAACCTTACAACATCACCAACGGACCCAAGGGCATTGGTTCGATCGATGCGGTCACGGTTTTTGGTTACCCCTTGTCCAAACGCTTGGATTTGGGATGGATTGAGTTGCCCTCGGTCACTTTGTATTACTTCTTGTTTTTGGCCTTGGTGGTGCTCAGCGTGGTCATTTGCCATCGGCTCGAAAACTCGCGCCTGGGGCGCGCTTGGATGGCCATTCGTGAAGATGAAATTGCTGCCAAAGCAATGGGTTTGAACACCCGCAACCTCAAGCTCATGGCGTTTGGCATGGGTGCCATGTTCGGTGGCGTGTCGGGTGCGATGTTTGCGGCGTTTCAAGGTTTTGTGTCGCCCGAATCGTTCAGCCTCATGGAGTCGGTGATGATCGTGGCCATGGTGGTTTTGGGAGGCCTCGGGCATTTACCGGGTGTGATTTTGGGCGCCGTGTTGTTGGCCGCATTGCCCGAAGTGTTGCGTTACGTTGCAGGGCCTTTGCAGGATTTGACCGATGGTCGATTAGATGCGGCCATTTTGAGGCAGTTGTTGATTGCATTGGCCATGGTGGTGGTCATGCTGGTGCGTCCTCGCGGTTTGTGGCCCACGCCTGAGCACGGCAAAAACCTGACTTCACAAGGAGGCCAAGCATGAGCCACGCGACAGCTTCGGTTTTGCAGGTCAGCGGTGTGAGCAAGCGTTTTGGTGGCTTGCAAGCGCTGACCGATGTGGCACTGCACATTGAGCGCGGTCAGGTGTACGGTTTGATCGGCCCCAATGGCGCTGGCAAAACCACGTTTTTCAATGTGTTGACTGGCTTGTACACGCCAGACAGTGGGCACTTTGAGTTGGCAGGCAAAACCTATCAACCCACCCAAGTGCATCAAGTGGCGCAAGCGGGCATTGCGCGGACGTTTCAAAATATCCGATTGTTTGCCGAAATGACCGCGCTAGAAAACGTCATGGTGGGACGCCATGTGCGAACCGCTTCCAGCGTGTGGGGCTCGATTTTTAAAACGCGACACTTCATTGCACAAGAGGCCGCCATCGAACAACGCGCGCGCGAATTGCTGGACTACGTTGGCATTGCCAACTTGGCCGATTACAAAGCCCGCACCTTGAGCTACGGCGATCAACGTCGCCTCGAAATTGCACGCGCGTTGGCCACCGATCCGCAACTCATTGCCTTGGACGAACCGGCGGCAGGCATGAACGCCACCGAAAAAGTCCAACTCCGCGCATTGATCGACAAAATTCGCAACGACCAACGCACCGTGTTGTTGATTGAACACGACGTCAAATTGGTCATGGGTTTGTGTGACCGCGTGACGGTGCTGGATTATGGAAAAGTCATTGCCGAAGGGACGCCTGCGCAGGTGCAATCCAATCCGTTGGTGATTGAGGCGTATTTGGGAACGGGAGGCCATTGACATGACACAACACAATCCAACCCCACACAGCAGCCCGGTGTTGCTTCAAGTCGACCAACTCCAAGTGTCTTATGGCGGCATTCAAGCCGTCAAAGGCGTCAACCTTGAAGTGCGCGAGGGCGAGTTGGTGTCATTGATCGGCTCCAATGGCGCGGGCAAAACCACCACCATGAAAGCCATCACGGGTTTGTTGCCCCTGGTGGCTGGGCACATTGCCTTGTGTGGTCAAAGCATCGAGGGCGCTGGACCTTGGGATTTGGTGCAGCAAGGCTTGGCGATGGTGCCCGAAGGGCGTGGTGTTTTTACGCGCATGACGATTGTGGAAAACCTGCAAATGGGTGCCTACATTCGCAACGACAACGCGGCCATCGCGCAAGACATGGAACGCATCTTTGACACGTTTCCGCGTTTGAAAGAACGCCGCCATCAACTCGCAGGCACCATGTCTGGCGGAGAGCAGCAGATGTTGGCGATGGGGCGCGCCTTGATGAGTCGCCCCAAGGTGTTGCTGATGGATGAGCCTTCGATGGGCTTGTCACCGTTGATGGTGGACAAGATTTTTGAAGTCATCCAAGAAGTTTCCAAGCAGGGCGTGACGATTTTGTTGGTCGAGCAAAACGCCAGCCGAGCTTTGCAAATCGCAGACCGTGGGTATGTGATGGAGTCGGGGTTGATCAGCCTGAGCGGCAACGCCAACGAGTTGCTGCACGATCCCAAAGTCAGAGTGGCTTACTTGGGCGAGTGACGCCAAGGGGCGTCACGGTTCCATGAACCAAATCAAAACTTGCTTGGCAACAAAGCCAATCATGCCAAACGCCAGCACCAAAAACAGCACAAAGGTGCCGAATTTTCCGGCTTTAGATTCGCGCGCCAGCTGGTAAATGATGAACAGCATGTAGAGCATGAAGCCCGCCACGCCAAAGGTCAGCCCAAAATGGGCAAATTGTTCTTCTGTCATGCAAACTCAATGAACCGCGGGATCGTAAGTGACCAAATCGCGGTAGGCGTGCCAGCTGGCGTGAGCCAGCATCGGCACGACGGGTAACAAACCCAAAAACGCAGAGCCTATGCCCAACGAGGTGAATAAAAACAGCAAACAAGCCCAGAAGGTGCATGCCAAAGGATTGAGCGCCACAACGCGCCAACTGGTGTTCACCGCTTGCCAAACCGTCAAGCTGGGATGATCCAAAAGCAAGGGAATGGTGACCAGCGTGGAGGCAAACATCAAGGCTGCGATCAAAGCGCTCATGAGCAACCAAATTTCGAACAAGCCAATCTCGGGTTGCAACACCACGTATTTTAAGAAATCTGCTGGGCTGTAAACGCTTTTGGGCAGCAAGGCGTGTATCAAGGCCGCCGAACACAGCAGCCAGCCTGCACTGGAGAGGGCAAGCAGCAAACCAAAATGAATCAGCCGCTTGTCGCCGGTGCGCCAAATCCGCAAGGAATCGCGAAACCCGGTTCTTTCACCGCGCTCCAAGCGACGGCTGATGTCGTACAAACCTGTGACCAACACGGGCGCAAAAATCATGCAGGCGGACAACATGCCAGCGATCCACCAAAAATCGTTGCGCGCCATCCAAAACAACGCTGCGCCAACACCGGCCATCAAGGCGCCCAACATAAAACCTGGTCGAGGCGCGCGCTCCATGTCTTGCCAAGCCAGCGCGACCCATTGGATGGGTCGCAGGAGATCGACTTCTTTGACTTCTAGCGTGGGATGAGCGGCTGTGGGCAAATCGGTCATTGAGGCTCCGTTGAAGAATCTAATCAATGCGAGCGCCAGATCGTTGGATGATTGGCGCCCACTTGTTCGATTCTTCAGCGATCAGCTTGGCAAATTGCTCGGGAGTTCCCCCAATCGGGTCCAGTCCTGCGGCTTTGAGTCTTTCTTTGACCGATGGGTCGTTCAAAGCCGCATTCAAGGCCGCGTTGATGCGCTCAACAACGGGGTGCGGTGTGCCAGCGGCCACCAGCACGCCGTTCCAAGCCAGCGCTTCAAAACCTTTGAGTTCGGCCAAACCACTTTCGGCAACAGTTGGCACATTGGGCAGCAGGCTGTAACGGTGCAGGCTGGTCACGGCCAAGTATTTCAAGCGGCCTTGTTGCACTTGCGGCGCGATGACGGTGGGCACCGAGGCCATGAGTTGTGTGTCGCCTGCAATCGTGGCCATGACCGCGGGCGGACTGCCGTTGAATGGAATGTGCGTGGCGTAGGACTGCGTCAAGGCCTTGATGTATTCCATCGTCAAATGCGAGGAACTGCCGTTGCCCACCGAAGCAAAGTTGTATTTGCCGGGCGCAGACTTGAGCAAAGCGACCAACTCACGCATGTTGTTGGCTGGCAGTTGCACGTTGGCGGCAATCACGTTGGGTTGCGAGGTGGTGATCATCACCGGTTGCAAATCGCGCAGCGGTTGGTAGGGCAGCTTGGGGTAAAGGTAGGGGCCAAACGACAACGGACCGTTGTAGGACATGACCCAGGTGTAGCCATCGGGCGCAGACTTGGCGACTTCGTTGGTGCCCAACGTGCCACCTGCTTGGGGTTTGTTGTCGATGACGATGGCCTGTCCCAAGTTGTCGCGCAACTTGTCTTGCATGGCGCGGGCAATCACATCCAGCGACGAACCCGCAGGCGCGACGACCACCCATCGAATGGGCTTGGTGGGCCAGTTGTCTGCCAAGGCTGAGCCAGCCATCAAACCGCCCAGCGAAAGGCTCAAGGCTTGGATGAGGCGGCGGCGAGTGTGCAATGTGAACATGAAAATTCCTCGGTTATGCGGATGCTTTGTCGGCCGCGCTGGTGAAGGAGTCGGCATAAAACTCCTCGGCAGGCAAGCCTGCTGCGGTGTAGGCCGCCCGGGCTGAATCCACCACGATGGGCGCGCCACATGCGTAGACCTGATGCGCTTGCAAGTTGGGCGTGTCTTGCAAGACGGCCTGGTGGACAAATCCCGTGCGACCCGTCCACGCGTCTTGGGGCAAGGCGTCCGAGACGACAGGCACATACTTCAAGTTGGGCATGAGGGCCAGTTGCGCC
>CAIYFE010000304.1 GCA_903925445.1 uncultured Burkholderiales bacterium
CATCATTTATTTGCTGAACAACGCCGTTGTACCCATCACAAAAGCCGGCGAATGGCGAACCATCATTGATGTGATCGCGGTTGGCTCTTATCTGATTGGCGGCTTGCCATTGATCTTCATCGCACTGCAAGAGTTTGGCTGGGTCAACGCCAGCGCGACCGATGAAGACAAACGCAAAGTTCACGCAACCTGCGTTGCTTTGTTTTTGGTATTTGGACACATCGCCATGATTGCCGGAATGTTGGATCCAGCATTGCTGGGCTATGGCGCAGACACGGCGCAGGAAATGCCCATGATGCATAACCATTGATCGTTTGCGAACAAAAAAGCCACCCAAGGGTGGCTTTTTTTATGGTCAGTGGCTGGGCGATGTCACTGATTTTTTGGAGCAACCGCCTCAATCAAATGCCCAAGCACCAATGCATGTGGGGCCTATCGCACCTCGCCAAATGGAACGACCCGGCGCATCAGACCCCGCACCGCTGGCCACCATCAAAGGCAGCAAATGTTCTTCTCGCGGATGCGAAGCCCGTCCCCCTGGCGCCAACTGCCACTGCGCGAGTCCTTGGCAGCGTGCCTCCCAAGGACTCGCCAGTGTTTGGTCTAACCAGTCATGGAATGCAAAAGATGCAGGGGCTTCTACAACAAAATTTCTCAAGTTGTGATAACTCATTCCTGCGCCAACAATGAGCACATTCTCATCGCGCAATGGGCTGAGCGCGCGACCCAAATGGCTGTGCAAATTGGGATCCAAACTCTCTTGTAGCGACATGGCCACCACCGGTATTTCGGCTTGCGGATACATCACCTTCAAAGGAATAAAAACGCCATGATCCCAGCCGTAGTCAGGATCCACAAAAGCAGGCATGCCCGACTGCCTCAGCAAGTCAGCGGCGTGCTCAGCCAAGGTCGGCGAACCTTCGGCGGGATATTCCAACAGATAGGTTTCGGGGGGAAAACCGTAATAGTCGTAGATCAAACCAGGACGCATTCCTCCGGTGAACGAGGGAATGCGGGTTTCCCAGTGTGCTGTGATGATCAAAATAGCACTGGGTTGGGCGGGCAATATGTGGGGAATACTTCGCAAGAAATCTTCGGTTGGTTGGTAGCGCTGCTTGCGCTCGCCCGTCATGAAAAATGAGGGGCCACCCCCATGCGGAATGTACAGAGAAGGCATGCGTGCCATGTGAATGCGTTTTCTAATGATCAAAAACCAAAATGCTGCTTGGCGGAGGTCCACATCAATTGATGGCGCTCTTGTGGATTGAACATCGATTCATAGATGCGCAACATTGGACCGTAATCGAGTCGATGGGGTGCTTTCAAATAAGGCCAATCGGAGGCCCAGACGCAATTTTGCAAACCAAACGCACGCACCAGCGCATCGACAGACACACGGGTATCCACAAACGGATACCCCTGCTGCGAGAACTTGGCAAAACCCGAAATCTTCACCACCGCACGGCCTTCCCGCCCCAAGGCCAACAGCGCCTCAAACCCGGGTTGTGAAACATCTGCATTCAAGTGAGGACGGCCACAGTGGTCCACCATCATCTTCACATCCACGCGCGAGAGCATGGGCAAAAAGTCCAGCAACCCATTGTGCTCAACTTGGAACTGCGCCCACATGTCCAGCTGCTTGAGCCGTTTGAGCAAAGGCTCGATGTTGGAGTAAAAATCAAAGCCCATCAACGATGGGTTAAAAGCCACGCCAATCACACCTTGTGCTTTGAACTGCTGTAGCTCCTCCAAGCTGATGTCGTTGGGAACCACAGCAATGCCTTTGAACACATGAGGCGCGCAGGCAATCGCGTCAAGCAAACAACGGTTGTCCGTGGCGTAGCCAGAGTTCGGCCCCACCAACAGTGCATGCTTGACTTCGTAACAAGCCATCACTTCTTGAAAATACTTGGCACTGCCCATCTCCTGCCCTGCTGGTCGATATGAAGCGTTTTCTTCATAGGGAAATCGACTCGGCTCCAACACATGGCAGTGCGCGTCAATTTTTGGTTCAGTGAGGATATTCATGCATCAAACGGTGAAAAAAATTGTTCAAACTTGGATTTACTTTTTATTCACGGGTGGCAAGATTTCGCTCACCACCTGCTTGCCGTTGACCACTTGGGTCAAGTAGCTTTCGCGATCCAAATCACCGTTCTCATCGTAAGAGATGTCCAGCAATAAACCGGGATTGTCCTTGGCAGACAAGCTGATGTTTTTCATCGCTGCTGCAAACGCCTTGGAATCAAACTTGCCAATTTTTTCGGTCACGGCCTTGACGGTGTACATGCCAATGTAGCCTTTCAAACCATTGTGGTCAGAGCGAGTGTTGTATTCTTTTTGGAACGCAGCATCAAACTTCTTCACACCCGGTTGAGGTGCATCTGCCGTCAAACCAACGTGGGCAATTGCACCGTTGGCAGCATCGCCCGCCAATTCGATCACTTTTTGACTGGTCAGAACCGTCTCACCAATCACCGGCTTTTTGTAGCCTTGCTTTTTCAACTCGCGCAACAAACGTGCGGACTCTTCTTCGTTTGTATAAGCAAACAAAGCATCGGCATTGGATTGCTTGGCCTTCACCACCACGCTGCTGAAGTCCACTTGGCCAGGTTCAGACGAAATGTCAGTCCCCACCTTGATGCCTCGCGCCTCCAATGACTTGATGATCAGATCGCGCCCTCCCTTGCCAAAGTCGTTGTTCACATAGACCAAGTCCACCGTTTTGGCTTTCACTTTGTCTTTGATGTAGTTTGCAATCTTGGGCATGGCCGTGGACTGTGTGAACGATGTACGGAAAACATAAGGAGTGCCTTGCTGCGTAATGGCCGCTGCTTCGCCCCCCG
>CAIYFE010000305.1 GCA_903925445.1 uncultured Burkholderiales bacterium
CATGCCTTTGTAACGCTCCAGCATGGCTGGAACTTGCTCGCTTTGATCCGGATGGATCAGCAAAATGATCTCGTAATGACGCATGGACACTCCTCTTGAGGGTTAAAGCCACCCGCGGCGTCTACTGCGCAGTGTGGCAAGGGAAAGCCCACGATTGTAGCTATTTTTTAAACGTATTGAAACGGCTGAATATGTAGCCAAAAGCAAACCCCACCGGCACCCCAAAAACACCCGCGCATGTGGGATCCAAGCCCCACCACAAAGTATCAGCCGGCGCGAGGAACAAACGCGCTTGAATCCAAGGGTGGTTGGAGACGATGTAGAACATCGAGACAGAAAAACCCGACAGCATCGATGCAATCGCGCCCTCTCGGTTCATGCCAGGCCAATACAAGCCCAGCAGCAACACGGGGAAAAACGTGCTGGCCGCCATAGAAAACGCGCAGGTGACCCAAAACAAGATGTGGATTTGTCGATTGGCCGCAAACCAAGCTGCCACCAAAGCCACCACCATGAGCAAAATTTTGGACAACATGACGCGGCGCAAAGGTGATGTCTGCGGTGAGGCGCTTTGAAAATACAAATCCTCCGCAAACGCATTGGAGATGGTCAGCAACAAGCCATCGGCGGTCGACAAGGCTGCTGCCAACGCGCCAGCCGCGATCAAGCCGACAAAAACCGGTGACAGACGGGCAATCTCGGGCACAGCCAACATCACGTAATCGCTGAACAAGCGAATGTCTGCAAACTGCACGATGCCGTCGCCGTTGTAGTCGTTCAGACTGAGCAAGGCCATTTTGCGCATGCGCAAACGCTCTGCCCAATCGGGCAACTGGTCAAAATGTGCGCCCACCAAATCGGTCAATAAAAACGACTTCATCAAGACGGCCAACGACGAAGCGCACAAGTACACCAACACAATCATGAGCAGCGCCCAGCCGATGGATTTTTCAGCCTCAGCAGGACTGGCCGCGGTGTAAGAGCGAACCAAAATATGCGGCAAAGCAGCCGTTCCCAACATGAAGCACAGCACCAAAGCCATCGAGTTGAACCAACCTTGGTTAAAGCCGGACAAACCAGCGCTTTGAAACCCCACGGGTCTATCCAAGGCCTGCACCAACTGCTCGCGCTCGGACAACCACACTTGAATCAGACTTTCTTCATTGCTTTCGCGCCAAGCCGGGTTGGACTCGATGTGCTGGATCTCACGCATGGGCGCATTGTTGGCTTTGGCCCAAGCCAATTCACGCGCCACTTTTTGCCGCTCTTGGAAGCGTGCAGCTTGTGGATCGGCAATTTTGAGATCCAACTCGCGCACGCGCACGGCGATTTCTTCTCGCGTGGCGCGTTCGGCTGGATCGGCTTCGATTTCTTGGGTTCGTTGTTGCACCGTTTGCAACGATTGCGAAGCAGCGATGGCTACCACCGGATGGCCGTGGGTTTTCCAAGAAACCGCCACAGCCAAAGCCAGCATCGAAAAAACAATCACCACGCTTTGCACCACTTGCGTCCACGTGATGGCGCGCATACCGCCCAAAAATGAGCACATCAAAATGCCGCCCAGCGCCAAGAACACGCCCAACTCGAAGGTCAATCCAGACAGCATCGAAGCCACCAGCCCAATGCCATAAATCTGCGCCACCAAGTAGATGCTGGAGCACACAATCGCCCCCCACGCGGCCAACCAACGCACGGTCAAACTCTGAAATCGCTGTCCCAAAAAGTCAGGC
>CAIYFE010000306.1 GCA_903925445.1 uncultured Burkholderiales bacterium
AAGTTTGACAGCTTCATGCAGGCGCAAAAACTGTAAGTTTGAGAGCTTTGCCCACAAAAAACCGCGCTCCAAGGCGCGGTTTTTTTTATGGACTTGAGCAAGCAAGCCTCAGAGCTTGCGAAAGTCTTGTAGCGCTTTTGCCATGCGTTCGCACTCGAGCAGGGCTTGGGGATCGCTGACATAAAACACCGCAAATTTGCCCATCAAGGTGCGCACATAAAAACGCGGCGCCATCAGCCACTCCAAGCCGCGCACACGGATGAGTTTGGCAAACGCCAAGTCGTCGTAGACCATGTGCTTGTCCCACAACCAGGTTTGGTGAAGACCTTGCCCATCGATGCAGATGCGGCTTTTGAACACATGCCAAGCCGTCCAAGCCAGCAAACACCAGCCCAGCAAAAACCAGCCTGCGGCGCGAAGGCCTTCAAGCGGCGTGTCGCCACCAAATTTGCCTTGCAGCAACAAACTGATCAGCGCGTAGCCCGAACCCGCCACCACCGCCAAGGTGATGGCTTGGAAGCTGCGCGAAAACGCAGCACCTTCTAGGGTTTGAGGCTGGGGTGAAAAGCGAAAAGGTTCGGGACCTGGCATCACTTTTTCTTGAACAAGTCGTCCACCTCTTTTTGCGAATCGGCAGGCGTGGTGGCGTCTTGCTCGACGGGCATTTCGATGACGACTTTGTCCAAATCAACCTTCTCGGTTTTCTCCAAGAACATGGTCACGCTTTGGGGCACAAAGATGACGATGACGACCAGCAAAACTTGCATGATCACCCAAGGAATCGCGCCCATGTAAATGTCGTTGGACTTGATAGGTTTTTCTAGGCGGCCATCTTTGAACAAGGTGTCGGCAATGCCGCGCAGGTAAAACAGCGCAAATCCAAAGGGCGGATGCATGAAGCTGGTTTGCATGTTCACGCACAACAGCACGCCAAACCACACCATGTCGATGCCCATTTTGTCGGCCACGGGGCCCAACATTGGCAAGATGATGAAGGCGATTTCAAAGAAGTCCAAGAAAAACGCCAAGAAGAAAATGAAGATGTTCACCACAATCAAAAAGCCCACTTGGCCACCGGGCAAATTCGAGAGCATGTTTTCGACCCAACGCGCGCCATCGACGCCTTGAAAGACCATCGAAAACACGCGTGAACCAATCAAGATGAACACCACCATGGCCGTCAGGCGCATGGTGCCGTGCATGGCTTCCCAAATCAGGTTTTTGTCCAGCCGCTTGTGCATGGCTGCCAAAAGCAATGCGCCCACGCAACCCATCGCGCCTGCTTCGGTTGGTGTGGCAATGGCTGTGTCAATGCCCGGCAAACCTCCCATGGAGCCCAACACCGCAAAGATGAGGAATGCTGAAGGAATGATGCCGCGCAAACATTTCATCCACAAAGCCCAACCGTCCATGGTGCGAGCTTCTTTGGGAATGCCAGGCACGTGATGCGGTTTGATCACGCCCAAGGCAAAGGTGTAGAGCGCAAAAATCAGCACTTGCAAAATGGAAGGCCCCCAAGCGCCGCGGTACATGTCGCCCACAGAACGTCCCAATTGGTCGGCCATCACAACCAGCACCAAAGAGGGTGGCACCAACTGTGTAATCGTGCCCGATGCAGCCAACACACCCGTTGCATAACGCATGTTGTAGCCGTAGCGAATCATCACAGGCAGCGAAATCAAGGCCATGGCAATGACTTGTCCGGCCACCGTTCCCGTGATCGCGCCCAAGATAAAGCCCACGATGATGACCGAGTAGCCCAAACCGCCTTTGACGGGGCCAAACAGTTGTCCCATCGAATCGAGCATGTCTTCGGCCAGGCCGCATTTTTCGAGAATCGCGCCCATGAAGGTGAAAAATGGAATAGCCAGCAACAAATCGTTGCTCAAAATTCCAAAGATGTTGATGGGCAAGTTGGCCATGAAGCTGGCGGGAAACCAGTCCATGGTGATGGCGAAAAAGCCGCAAGCCAGACCTAAAAACGCCAACGAGAAGGCGACGGGAAAGCCAATCAGCATCGTCAGCACCAGGCCGCCGAACATGATGGGCGCGAAATTTTGCATTTCCATGATCGTGTGTCTTTCTTGTCTTTTTATTGCACGGGTTTTTCGTAGTGCGTGTTCATTTCGTAAATGCCTTGCAAATACGCCACGCGCTTGATGACCTCACTCAGGCCTTGTAAAAACATCCAACCAAAGCCCAGGGGCAGCATCAGCATGGCAGGCCAGCGAATCAAACCACCGGCATTGCTGGACATTTCGTGGGTCAAGTACATCTTCAAAAACAAGGGGAAACTCAACCACGCCATCAAGCCCATCACGGGCAATAAGAACAAAATCAATCCCATCAAATCCACGTAAACGGGAAGATTGCCTTTGAGCTTGCCGTAGAGAATGTCCACGCGCACATGTTCATTGAGTTTGAGCACCAAGGGCGCACCCAGCATGACGGTGGCGGCAAACAAATACCACTGAATTTCGAGCCAGCCGTTGGAGCTGATGTCAAATCCGTAGCGAATAAAGGCGTTGCCAGCAGAAATCAGGGCAGCCGCCAATACCGTGAAGGCGGCAATATGTCCGAATTGTTCGCTGACTTTGTCAACGCCAAGAGCGATTTTGAGAAGCTTTGACACTGCGTGTCTCCATATTTTTTAGAAACACTCTATCGTACCAAGTAGATCAGGCGTTTTCGATGCGTTTTTTAGGGGGGGCGATTTTTCTGTAAAGGGTCGCGCGGCTGATGCCCAGGCGTTTGGCAGCTTCGGCCACATTGCCCCGGGCTTGCTGCATGACGCGACGGATCAAGTCGGATTCGACCTCTTTGAGGGCGCCGGGTGCATGGGTGCCAACACACACCGATGCATGGAGTTCACGCGCAGGTTGCACTTGTATCCGCAAACCCGACCACAAAGGGGCTTCAAACGGTTCGTTTTTGTGGGACAAATCGAACAAAGATTGCCACGGTAGCGCGAACACATCGCTGGCATGGGGGGTGAGATGGTCAAAGGCAATCATTTGGCGTGCATGAATGTTGGCACCCACAATTTGTCCGTCTTCATCGATGCTCAACAGTCCATCTGAATCATCGCCTCGCAGCCGCCCAGGCCAATTGATGAACAGTTGCAATGCCGCAGGTTGATTGCGCATGAGCATGTTTTCAATGCTGCGCGCCGATTGTGCGGCCAGCATTTTGAGTTCGGGGCGCTCTGGGGTGTTCACGCCAGTCAAATCCAGCATGCCAACGCATTGCCCTGTTGGACCAAACAGCGGCGCACCCGCACAGCTGAACACATTGTTGGATTTGAAAAAGTGCTCGCCACGGTGCAACCAAACGGGGCGCAGTTCGGTCAAGGCCGCGCTGATGGCGGTGGTGCCCACGCTGCGCTCTGACAAATCGACGCCAACGCGAGCAATGGCACTGGCGTGTTTGTTGTGTTTGTCAACTTCACCGCGTGTATCGATGACGATGCCTTGTGCATCGGTCAGCAAGGCGAAGTAGCGTGTGCCCGCAATGGCGCGACTGAGTCGGTCTAACTCAGCGGCAGCCGCTTGAATCAAGGGGCGATTTTCTTCTTGGATGCGACGAATTCGCGCTTGACTGATCAAATCAAACCCCACGTTTTGCTGGGGCGTCAAACCAAACGACATGCAGCGTCGCCATGAACGTTCGATCCAACTCTCAACCGCAGGCGAGTCCAGATGCGTGCCTTCTTCCATCACGCGTTGCCGTGCGAGATCGATGGCATCTAAACGAGTTTGTGGGTGTGACATGAGTTGCATGAAGTCTGATTGTTCGGAGTTTTCTTACGACTTCTCAACATCATGTCTCAAGTTGAGAAATTAGATATCAAATATCGGCGCTGTTCAGGGTTAGTCCTAGTCGGGTTTGTTGTTAGCGGTTTACAGAATGCCAAGCATTGCTTCCATAAATGGAAGTTTCATTTTTGATAGAACTTACGGATCGTTGTTGCTCAAGACCTTTATGCCAAATTCCACCGATCTTTCTCATGCGCCACGCGCATCGCGTTCATTGATTGAGCCGATTTGGTTTGAATGGTTGACGTTGGCGGGCTTGTTTATTTTTTCTGCCTGGCTGTTGGGCATCAAAGGCGTTTGGCATTTGTTGTTCAGCTCCGATCCGACCGGCATCACGGCTGTGATCGTGATTGTTTTTGTGCTCTCGACCCTTTGGAGCGGTATTCGCGCGCGTGAATTGGCGGCGCAACGCAGCATCATCGAACACGCGCAAAAAGGCCAATGGCCCAGTGCGGCGCAAGCCCACACTTGGGCGGCAGAGTATTGGCAAATGCTGATGTTGCAAAGCAACGATGGCTCGGCAGCGTTGGATGTGTTGATGGAAAAAACCCACGGCATTCATGCCACAGCCTGGTGGATCAACGGGGTGCAACTCAAATTGGGATTGCTGGGCAAGGTGATCGGATTTTCGATGCTGGCCATGCAAATTGGGCAGATTCAAAATTTCGATCCAGCGCAATCGCAAGAACTGTTGAGAAGCCTCACGATGGGCTTAGGCGTGGCGCTGTTGACAACGATGGTGGGCTTGGTGGGCAACATTTTGTTGGGCTTGCAATTGACGCGGTTGGATCGATTTGCCGACGACATCGTGACGCAAGCGCAACGCTTGGGTTGGCAACTGCAAATGATGCGCGCCGAACCATGAGAAGTAGACGCAACGCCCGTGAAGCGGAGGTCGACCCATTTTATGACATGTTGTTCAACATGCTCATTGCGTTTGTTTTTTGTTTCATCATTGCTTTGTTGGCGATGAATCCCAAGGCGCTCAAAGCCGGCGATGTGCCTGCAAAAGCCGAGTACATCGTCACCTTGAGCTGGCCTGATTTCAACCCCAATGACATTGACTTGTGGTCGCAAGGACCCAGTGGCGATGTGGTTTGGTTTCGCTCGCGCGAAGCGGGCCTGATGCATTTAGACCGCGACGACCGTGGCGTTTCCAACGACACCCTCATGGTCAACGGCAAAGCCGTGGTCAATCCACTGAACCAAGAAGTGTTGACCATCCGCGGCGTCACCCCTGGCGAATATGTCTTTAACGCGCACTACTACGAGAGCAAAGATGTCGACACCTCAACGCCGCAACTCGGACAACCCGTGGAGTTGACGGTGTCGGTGATCAAAGTCAACCCCAAAGCCGAAGTCGTTTTTTATGGTCAACAGACCGTCACCAAACGCGGTCAAGAGGTGACTTTGGTGCGCTTTCATTTGGCTGAAGATGGCTCAGTCAGCGATATCAACACAACGCCTATTTCTATCGTGAGGCCTTTTTAAATGACCTTGTCGCTTGTTTTAACTTTTGCCGTGACGTTTGCTTTGTTGGGCATGGCCTTGATTTGGACACAGTGGCCGCAGTGGCTCAAAGCTGTGGTGGTGGTGGCTATTTTTTCTATGTACTTTGCTGGTTTTCAAACGGCCATGAGTTTGGTGGGAACGCCCAGCACACAGGCTTTGCCTGAGCGATTTGTGATGCTTGCCGCGATGGTGGAGGAGCCGCGTGGCAAAAATCCGGGTGCGATTTATTTGTGGGTCAATCCCATCACAGACGGCAAATCGCAGTTGCAGCCGCGCGCTTACAAACTGCCTTACAGCAAGCGTGTGCACGAGCAAGTCAACGAAGGCATTCGCAAGGGCAAAGACGGTGTGAGTCAAATGGGCGTGGCTGAAGCAAAAGATGGCAACGGTCTGGGATCGAGCTGGTTGCAACCTGGCAACGATGAGCAAGAGGTCACGATTCGTGATTTGCCCGTGCCCCAATTGCCTGAGAAATGACATGCGCAGTTGCCTTGTTTTGCTCAGCGTGTTTTTTTTGAGTGCTTGCCAAAAATTGCAAGGCGATGTGTATTTCCCATTGCAATTTGGACAAAGTTGGCGCTACAAAATCGTCACCCGTTTTGAAGACCCAGATGTGC
>CAIYFE010000307.1 GCA_903925445.1 uncultured Burkholderiales bacterium
CCGGTAAAGCGGTGTATGGCTACAACGTCAAATTGGTCGATGACCAAACGGGGCAAGAGCTCACTGGCGCCAATCAAAAAGGCGTGCTGACCATCGAAGGCCCCTTGCCACCTGGCAATTTGCAAACCATTTGGGGCGACGACAACCGCTTCGTCAACACCTATTGGAAAACCGTTCCTAACAAGTTGGTCTACAGCACCTTCGATTGGGCGGTGCGTGATGAAGACGGTTACTTCTTCATCTTGGGTCGCACCGACGATGTGATCAACGTGGCAGGGCATCGTTTGGGAACGCGTGAAATCGAAGAGAGCATTTCAAGCCATCCCAATATTGCTGAAGTGGCTGTGGTGGGCGTGGCCGATCAACTCAAAGGTCAAGTGGCCATGGCGTTTGCCATTGCCAAAGACGCTTCGGGTTTGACCGATCAAGCCGCTCGCTTGAAGCTCGAAGGTGAAGTCATGAAAGTGGTGGATTCCCAGCTGGGTGCTGTGGCGCGTCCTGCGCGTGTGATTTTTGTCACCGCCTTGCCTAAAACCCGCAGCGGTAAGTTGCTGCGTCGCGCCATTCAAGCCGTGTGTGAAAAACGCGATCCGGGAGACTTGACCACCATCGACGACCCCACCGCGCTGCAGCAAATTCAAGATCAATTGGCTTGAGTTGCTTCAAGACGACGAGAACAAAACAATGAATAAGCCGCGCAGGTTCGAGTCGGTGTCATAAAAAGTGGCACAATGGCGGATGTACTAAGGCCCTTCCTAGCCACAGTCGCATCCGCTAACCGGTTCAGCCGTGTCGCGGGAGGTTTTTTCAACCAGCTAATGTTCCCTGAAGGGGAACGGAGGTCAGCGCAAAATGAGTGAGACAACGTCCGTCTATCAAGCCTATTCAGGCAATACCTATCTGTTCGGAGGCAATGCTCCGTATGTCGAAGAGATGTACGAAAGCTATCTGGCCAACCCCGGCAGCGTTCCCGATTCTTGGCGTGAGTACTTCGATGCTTTGCAGCACGTGCCTGCAGTCGATGGCTCCAACGCCAAAGACGTGCCTCACTTGCCCGTCATCAACGCCTTTGCAGAGCGCGCCAAACAAGGCGGCACCAAAGTCGTCATGGCCAGCACCGATGTTGAGATGGGACGCAAACGCACCGCCGTTCAACAACTCATTGCCGCTTACCGCAACGTGGGTCAACGCTGGGCTGATTTAGACCCACTCAAACGCACAGAACGTCCCAACATTCCTGACCTCGATCCGGCTTTCTTCGGCTTTTCTGACGCTGACCAAGAAACCGTTTTCGACACCAGCAACACGTTCTTCGGCAAAGACCGCATGAGCCTGCGTGAGTTGCTCAATGCCTTGCGCGAAACTTATTGCGGCACCTTGGGCGCCGAATACATGTACACCACCGAGCAAGCTGAAAAACGCTGGTGGCAAGAAAAGCTGGAAAGCATTCGCAGCAAACCCAACTTCAACTCTGACAAGAAAAAACACATCCTCGAGCGCTTGACCGCAGCCGAAGGCTTGGAGCGCTACTTGCACACCAAGTATGTCGGTCAAAAACGCTTCTCGCTCGAAGGCGGCGAGAGCTTCATCGCAGCCATGGATGAGCTGATTCAACAAGCGGGCGTCAAAGGCGTGCAAGAAGTTGTGATCGGCATGGCCCACCGTGGCCGTTTGAACGTGCTGGTCAACACCATGCGCAAACGCCCCTCTGATTTGTTTGCCGAGTTCGATCACACAGCCCCAGAAGAGTTGCCTGCAGGCGACGTCAAATACCACCAAGGCTTCAGCTCCGATGTGAGCACTTCGGGTGGTCCTGTTCATTTGTCGCTGGCGTTCAACCCCTCGCACTTGGAAATCGTCAACCCCGTGGTGGAAGGTTCTGTGCGCGCGCGCATGGACCGTCGCGCAGATCCTTTGGGCAAGCAAGTCTTGCCCGTGTTGGTGCACGGCGACTCAGCTTTTGGTGGCCAAGGCGTCAACCAAGAAACTTTGGCTTTGGCGCAAACACGTGGCTACTCCACAGGTGGCACGGTTCACATCATCATCAACAACCAAATCGGTTTCACCACGTCTGATCCACGCGACATGCGCTCCAGCGTGTTTTGTACCGACATCGTCAAGATGGTTGAAGCGCCTGTGTTGCACGTCAACGGTGACGATCCCGAAACGGTCGTCTTGGCCACGCAGTTGGCACTCGAATACCGCATGACGTTCCGCAAAGATGTGGTCATCGACATTGTGTGTTTCCGCAAGTTGGGTCACAACGAGCAAGACACACCAGCGCTGACTCAGCCTTTGATGTACAAAAAAATTGCAGCCCACCCCGGCACCCGCAAATTGTTTGCCGACAAGTTGGCCACCCAAGGTCTGGGCGAAGGTTTGGGCGACGACATGGTCAAGGCCTATCGCGCCGCATTGGACGCGGGCAAGCACATGGACGATCCCGTGCTGACCAACTTCAAAACCAAATTCACAGTGGACTGGTCGCCATTCTTGGGCAAAAAGTGGACCGACGCCGGTGACACCGCCATTCCCATGTCCGAGTGGAAACGCTTGGCTGAGAAAATCACGACCATCCCTGAAAGCGTGACGCCTCACGCCTTGGTCAAAAAAGTCTATGACGATCGTGCGGCCATGGGTCGCGGTGAAATCCCCGTGGACTGGGGCATGGGCGAACACATGGCGTTTGCGTCATTGGTGGCCAGCGGTTACCCCGTGCGCTTGTCTGGCGAAGACTGCGGCCGTGGAACGTTCACGCACCGTCACGCCGTCATTCACGATCAAAAACGTGAAAAATGGGACACCGGCACCTACGTGGCCTTGCAACACGTGGCCGAAAACCAAGCGCCTTTTGTGGTGATCGATTCGATCTTGTCCGAAGAAGCCGTGCTTGGCTTTGAATACGGCTACGCCTCCAACGACCCCAACAGTTTGGTGATTTGGGAAGCCCAGTTCGGCGATTTCGCCAATGGCGCGCAAGTGGTGATTGACCAGTTCATTGCCTCGGGCGAAGTCAAATGGGGTCGCGTCAATGGTCTGACCGTCATGTTGCCGCACGGCTACGAAGGCCAAGGTCCAGAGCACAGCTCTGCGCGTCTTGAGCGCTTCATGCAGTTGGCTGCGGACACCAACATGCAAATCGTGCAACCCACCACGGCCAGCCAGATTTTCCACGTGCTGCGCCGTCAAATGGTGCGCGACTTGCGCAAGCCTTTGATCATCTTCACACCCAAGTCGCTGTTGCGTAACAAAGACGCAACTTCGCCTGTGTCTGAATTCACCAAAGGCTCCTTCCAAACCATCATTCCTGAGAACAAAGCGCTCAAGGCCGACAAGGTCAAACGCGTGTTGGTTTGCTCAGGCAAGGTGTATTACGACCTGGTCAAAAAACGCGAAGAGTTGGGTGCTGACGACGTGGCGATTTTGCGCGCCGAGCAGCTCTACCCATTCCCACACAAAGCGTTTGCGGCTGAACTCAAAAAATACCCCAACGCCACCGAATTGGTGTGGACACAAGACGAGCCACAAAACCAAGGCGCATGGTTCTTTGTTCAGCATTACATCCACGAAAACATGAGCTCTGGTCAAAAGCTGGGCTACTCAGGCCGTGCCGCATCTGCGTCGCCTGCGGTGGGTTATTCGCACCTGCACCAAGAACAGCAAAAAGCGCTGGTCGAAGGCGCTTTTGCCAAGCTAAAAGGCTTTGTGCTGACCAAATAAATCGTTGAACCGAACACACTGATCTAGGAAAAATAAATATGGCAATCGTAGAAGTCAAAGTTCCGCAGCTGTCTGAATCCGTGGCCGAAGCCACCATGCTGCAATGGAAAAAGAAAGTCGGTGAAGCCGTCGCAATGGACGAAATTCTGATCGACATCGAAACCGACAAAGTGGTGCTGGAAGTGCCAGCCCCTGCGGCAGGCGTCTTGTCTGAAATCGTGGTCGCCGATGGCGGCACGGTAGCCGCTGAGCAACTCATCGCACGCATTGACACAGACGGCAAAGTGGGTGCCGTTGCTGCAGCCCCAGCTGCCGCCGCACCAGCGCCCGCAGCGCCAGCCGCTGCACCTGCTGCTGCCTCCAGCAGCAAAGCAGGCGTTGCGATGCCTGCGGCTGCCAAGTTGATGGCTGACAACAACCTGGCGGCTGGTTCAGTCGCGGGCACAGGCAAAGATGGCCGCGTCACCAAAGGCGATGTGTTGTCTGCTGTGGCCGGTGGCGTGCAATCAACAGCGGGTGTGATTCCAACCGGTGCGCCAACCAAAGCGTTGCCGCAAGTCGCTGCTCCAGTCGCGGTGAATTTGGGTGATCGCCCCGAGCAACGCGTGCCCATGACACGTTTGCGTGCTCGCGTGGCCGAGCGTTTGTTGCAATCGCAATCGACCAACGCGATTTTGACCACCTTCAACGAAATCAACATGGCGCCCGTCATGGAAATGCGCAAGCGCATGCAAGAGAAGTTCGAAAAAGAGCACGGCGTCAAGCTGGGCTTCATGAGCTTCTTCGTCAAAGCAGCGGTGCATGCCTTGAAGAAATTCCCTGTGCTCAACGCGTCGGTCGATGGCAACGACATCGTCTACCACGGCTACTTTGACATCGGTATCGCGGTGGGTTCACCCCGTGGTTTGGTGGTGCCAATTTTGCGCAACGCTGACCAAATGAGCTTTGCCGACATCGAGAAGAAAATTGCTGAATTCGGCGTGAAAGCCCGTGACGGCAAACTGGGCATCGAAGAGATGACCGGCGGTACTTTCTCGATCTCCAACGGCGGTACCTTCGGCTCCATGATGTCGACTCCGATCATCAACCCACCTCAGTCTGCAATTTTGGGCGTGCACGCGACCAAAGACCGCGCCATGGTGGAAAACGGCCAAGTCGTGGTTCGCCCCATGAACTACTTCGCGATGTCGTATGACCACCGCATCATTGACGGCCGTGAGGCTGTGCTGGGCTTGGTGGCGATGA
>CAIYFE010000308.1 GCA_903925445.1 uncultured Burkholderiales bacterium
CAGTTTTGCGATTGACGCCACGGGTAAGGCAGCCATTTCGACAAACCAAGACAGCGGGACTTTGTCGACTTTCGCCGTCAATGCGGGGGCCTTGAGCACCGGCAGCACAGTCGCCATCGCCAACAGCAAGCCCACTTGGGTAACCATCAGCCCCAACGGCCAATATGCCTATGTCGTGGATCAAGCAAACAACAACTTGTCCTCCTTCACTTTGGATGTCAGTTCGGCTTCGCTGACCGCCAACGGGAGCAGCGTTGCAACTGGCAACTACCCACAATTTGTGACCGTCGACCCAACCGGCCATTTTGTTTACTCCGTCAACACCAGCGACAACACCCTGTCGGCTTTTGCCATTGGCAGCAGCGGCACGTTGACAAGCTTGAGCGGCTCGCCTTTCAACGTCGGTTCGACGCCGATTGCGATGGTTTTTGTCAGCTTCTAATTTTGACAAGCACTGGCCTGCTAAGCTTTGGTGATTTAAGAGTCAACATGGCCAAGATCAAGTACTACTGGGAAGACATGCAAGTGGGGCACGTGCAGCAGCTGGGCACCCTTTCGCCCACGCGCGAAGAAATCATTGCTTTTGCCACGCAGTTTGATCCGCAACCTTTTCACTTGGACGAAGAAGCCGCCAAGGCTTCTGTCTTTGGCGGTTTGTGTGCCAGCGGTTGGCACACGTGCGCGATGGCAATGCGTTTGATGGTGACCAACTTTTTGCAAGCGTCTTCTAGCTTGGGCTCACCTGGGCTGGAAAACATCCAATGGCCCAAACCCGTTTTCCCAGGCGATGTGTTGCGGCTGCAATCGACCGTTTTGCAAACCCGTCCCATGAATTCTCGGCCGCATGTGGGCTTGGTTCGCAACCACTGGGAAATGTTCAACCAAGATGGCGACAAGGTGCTCAACATGGATGGCTGGGGCATGTTTGGCCGCCGCCATCCTGCCGCTTGACGACCGGCTGTGCCAGCGCGTCAGCGCGCAAATCCCGCAGCCAAACCTTCACGCAAATGTGCCACCAAAGCCGTCACGGCTCTGGGCACGTGGGTGGCGTAAGGTCGAATGGCAAACAACTGCTCGGCAAATGCACCCACCGATTTGTAGGGCGCCAACACTTGCACCAACTTGCCTTGCCTGAGCGCAGCTTGCGCACTGAAGTCTGGCATGAGCGCAATGCCCGCGCCCATCAGCGCCGCCTCGCGCAATGCTTCGCTGTTGTTGGCGGCCAATGAGCCATTGACCGCCACGCTGATCAAGTCAGGCGCAGGCTTGGCTTTGGCTGCATTTTGGCGAGGCTCAAATGTCCACACCGGCAGCTCTTGTGAACGTGGGTAATGCAAGCAGTTGTGCGCTTGCAGGTCTTGCGGCACTTGGGGTTCACCTTTTTTGCGCAAGTAAGCGCGGGTGGCCACCAAGACCGACTCGGTGCGGCACAGCGTCCAGGCCACATGCGTATCGGGTGCTTGCGCGGTGTGACGAATGGCCAAATCAAAACCTTCGGTGGCCAAGGCACGCAAGCGATCCGACATGTCCAATTCGATGCGCACCTCGGGATGGGTTTTTAAGAACTCCGTCAACAAGGGCATGAGTTGCTGGCGAGCCAGCGCCACAGGCGCGGTGACGCGCACCAAACCACTGGGCTGCGCGGCCAAATCGCGCACTTGAGCAAAGCTTTGGGCAATGTGCTCGAACGAGCTGCGGATGTCATCGACCAGGCGCTGCCCGGCTTCGGTCAACCGCACACTGCGGGTGGTGCGTTGCACCAGAGGCACGCGCGCTGCGCGTTCGAGTTCGGCGATGCGCTGGCTCATCGCCGCCTTGCTCACGCCCAATCGGGTGGCTGCTGCCGTGTAGCTGCCTTGCTGTGCCAACACGCTGAGCCAATGCAAGTGGTGCCAAAGCTCGTCAATTTTTTGCTCGTTCATGGTTTGATTGTTCACTATTTTGAACAATCAATTCAAGTTTTTCCTCTTGTTGCGTGGCAAAGCGTTGCCTAAACTGCACCATCTTTTCTAAACCACGAGACAACACCATGAGCTCAACCGCCCACATTGCCCACTACATCAACGGCCAAGTGACTGCTGGTACCAGCACGCGCCAGCAAGATGTTTTCAACCCCGCCACAGGCAAAGTCACAGGCCAAGTAGCCTTGGCCAATGGGGCGGATGTCAGCGCTGCGGTGGCGGCGGCACAAAAAGCCTTTCCAGCGTGGGCCGATTTGCCACCGCTGCGTCGCGCACGGGTGATGTTCAAGTTCTTGGAGTTGCTCAACCAACACCGCGACACCTTGGCGCACATGATCACCGCCGAGCACGGCAAGGTGTTCACCGATGCGCAGGGCGAAGTGTCGCGCGGCATCGACATCGTTGAATTTGCCACGGGCATTCCCCAGCTGCTCAAAGGCGACTACACCGAACAAGTTTCCACCGGCATCGACAACTGGACGCTGCGCCAACCCTTGGGCGTGGTGGCGGGCATCACGCCCTTTAACTTTCCGGTGATGGTGCCCATGTGGATGTTTCCGGTGGCAATCGCGGCGGGCAATACCTTTGTGCTCAAACCCAGCCCGATCGACCCAACGCCTGCGTTGTTCATGGCCGATTTGCTCAAGCAAGCGGGCTTGCCCGATGGCGTGTTCAACGTGGTGCAAGGCGACAAAGAGGCGGTCGATGCGCTGCTGGTACACCCCGACGTCAAAGCCGTGAGCTTTGTGGGCTCCACCCCCATTGCCAATTACATCTATGAAACCGGTGCGCATCACGGCAAACGTGTGCAAGCGCTGGGTGGCGCGAAAAACCACATGGTGGTCATGCCCGATGCCGACATCGACCAAGCCGTCGATGCCCTGATTGGTGCGGCCTATGGCTCCGCCGGTGAACGCTGCATGGCGATCAGCGTGGCTGTGCTGGTGGGCGATGTGGCCGACAAACTCTTGCCCAAATTGATCGAACGCACCAAGGCGCTCAAAGTGCTCAACGGCGAGAACTTGGCTGCCGAAATGGGGCCCATCGTCACCGCTGCCGCGCACCAACGCATCACTGGCTACATCGAGCAAGGTGTCAAAGAAGGCGCCAAGTTGCTCGTGGACGGACGCCACTTCCAAGCTCAACAAGCAGGAGAAGGTTGCGACCACGGATTTTGGATGGGCGGGACCTTGTTTGACCATGTCAGCACGGACATGAAAATCTACCGAGAAGAAATCTTTGGCCCCGTATTGAGTTGCGTGCGCGTGGCCGATTTCGCGCAAGCGGTGCAAATCATCAACGACCATGAGTTTGGCAACGGCGTGAGTTGCTTCACCCGCGACGGCAATGTGGCGCGTGAGTTTGCGCGACGCATCCAAGTCGGCATGGTGGGCATCAATGTGCCCATTCCTGTGCCCATGGCTTGGCATGGTTTTGGCGGATGGAAGCGTTCACTGTTTGGCGATATGCACGCCTACGGCGAAGAAGGCGTGCGTTTTTACACCAAACAAAAATCCGTCATGCAGCGCTGGCCTGAGAGCATTGGCAAAGGCGCCGAATTTGTCATGCCCACCTCCAAATGATCTGACTTTTTGAGCCCGACTCAGATTGGGCAAAATCGGACGAGGAGACCTCATGAGCAACACAGACTTTGACTACATCATCGTGGGCGCTGGCACTGCCGGTTGTTTGCTGGCCAATCGGCTCAGCGCAGATCGCAGCAAACGCGTGTTGCTCATCGAAGCAGGCCAAAAAGACGACTACCACTGGATTCACATTCCAGTGGGCTACTTGTATTGCATTGGCAACCCGCGCACCGATTGGTTGTTCAACACCGCACCCGATGCGGGCTTGAACGGGCGCAGCTTGCGCTATCCACGCGGCAAGGTGCTGGGCGGGTGCTCCAGCATCAACGGCATGATTTACATGCGCGGCCAAGCGCGCGATTACGACCAATGGGCGCACATCACGGGCGACGCGCAATGGTCTTGGCAAAACTGCCTGCCTTACTTCAAACAACACGAAGATCACCACTTGGGCGCCAACGCGCTGCACGGCGCTGGCGGCGAATGGCGCGTGGAGCGCCAGCGTCTGCGCTGGGACGTTTTGGATGCCTTTGCCCAAGCCGCTGTGCAAGCAGGCATTCCTGCGACCGACGATTTCAACCGCGGCAGCAACGAAGGCGTGGGCTACTTCGAAGTCAATCAACGCAGCGGTTGGCGCTGGAACACCGCCAAAGCGTTTTTGCGTCCCACCTGCTATGCCCGCCCCAACTTTGAGTTGTGGACTTCAGCACACGTCGCCCAACTGCGCATAAGCACCGACCCCGACGGACAACGCCGTTGCACCGGCGTTGAAGTCTCAACCAGTCGCGGTCGCTTGACAGCCAACGCCAAACACGCGGTGATCTTGAGTGCAGGCGCCATTGGTTCGCCGCACATCTTGCAACTCTCGGGCATTGGCGATGCTGCGCTGCTCAAGCAACACGGCGTCGCGCCGGTGGTTGATTTGCCGGGCGTGGGTCGCAATTTGCAAGACCATTTGCAAATTCGCTCGGTCTTCAAAGTCAAAGGCGTCACCACCCTCAACACACTGGCCAACAGTTGGTGGGGCAAGGCCAAAATTGGCATGGAATATGTCTTCAAACGCAGCGGCCCCATGAGCATGGCGCCCTCGCAACTGGGCGCCTTCACCCGCTCCAGCGCAGACCAAGTCCACCCCAACATCGAATACCACGTGCAACCGCTGAGCCTGGATGCCTTTGGCGAGCCCTTGCACAACTTCCCGGCATTCACCGCCAGCGTGTGCAACTTGAACCCCACCAGCCGGGGCACGGTTGAGCTGACCAGCCCCAACTTTGCCGATGCGCCCAAAATTGCGCCCAACTACTTGAGCACCCCCGAAGACCGCCAAGTGGCCGCCGATTCATTGCGCGTGACGCGACGCATCGCTGCACAACCCGCGCTGGCCAAGTACCAGCCCGAAGAATGGAAACCTGGCGTCCAATACCAAAGCGACGAAGATTTGGCTCGCTTGGCTGGCGACATCGCGACCACCATCTTCCACCCCGTGGGCACGGCTCGCATGGGCAAGTTGGACGATCCGTTGGCGGTGGTTGACCCGCAACTGCGCGTGCGCGATGGCCAAGGTGGCGTGATTCGCGGGCTGCGCGTGGTCGATGCCAGCGTGATGCCCACCATCACCAGCGGCAACACCAACAGCCCCACATTGATGCTGGCCGAAAAAGCCGCGCAGTGGTTGGAGCAAGAAGCTTTGTCTGGTTGATAAAGACGGGGGTTAATCCCAACGGGAAACTCCCGACCCCCAAACTCAAGCCTTGGCTTTACATTCCATGTACTCGCAATGCGCTTTGCGTCATTGCCGAGGGTCCGAGGAGACATACAACAAGGCCACTAGGCCACCTGGAAAAGGCACCGGCAACCCCGGTGCCTTTTGCTTTTTAGATTTCGGGGTGTGATTTTTCACGCACGCACCGTCACACATAATCAACCCCCATGGAAATGTTGCTCGTCACCTTGGCCTCGGGGTTTGCTGGTTTTGTCGATGCCATCGTGGGCGGTGGTGGTTTGATTTTTTTACCCACACTCTTTGCCGTCTTCCCCAGCGCTGAGCCAGCCACGCTGTTTGGAACCAACAAAAGCGCTTCGGTCTGGGGCACGGCCTTTGCCAGTTGGCAATACAGCCGACGCGTGCGTGTTGCTTGGCGCAATTTGCTGCCCGCAGCGGCACTGGCCATGACCGGATCGCTGGCAGGGGCTTGGTTGGTGACGCAAATATCGCCCGACTTCTTGCGTCAAATCTTGCCTTTTGTGCTGTTTGCTGTGCTGCTCTACACCCTGCTGCGCAAAGACATGGGGCGCGAGCATGCTCCGCGATTCAGCGGTCGCACCGAATTGGCCGCCACCGCTTGCGTGGGCTTGGTGATTGGCTTTTACGACGGGTTTTTTGGCCCCGGCACCGGCAGCTTTTTTGTCTTTGTGTTGGTGCGTTGGCTGGGCTATGACTTCTTGAATGCGTCCATTGCGGCCAAGTTGCTCAACCTCTCCAGCAATGTGGCGGCTTTGGCGCTGTTTACTTTCAAAGGCCATGTATGGTGGCATTTGGCGCTGCCTTTGGCCTTGGCCAATGTGGCGGGCAGTTTGCTAGGGACGCGGTTGGCGCTCAAACACGGCGCAGGGTGTGTGCGCGGCATGTTCTTGGTCGTGGTCACGGCCTTGATTTGCAAGACCAGTTACGACGCGTTTTGAAGCCCGCGCTCAGGGCTTGACGGGCGGACTCGCCGCTTTGACTTTTTCTTGCGCCAGTTTGGCAACTGCTTTGGCTTCGGCCTTGTCTTGCGGATCGGGCTCGGGGGCTGGATCGATGGATTTGGGTGGCCATGTCACATCCGCAATAGCACGTGGCTTGCCAATCGGGCGTGTGGCTTGTCCTTTTTGCACCGCATCGATGTCTTCTTGTGAAGGGTATTGCCCCATGATCACAAAATCAAAAACACGACGCGCAATGGGCGCTGCATTTTGCGCACCAAACCCGGAGTTTTCCACCACCATGGCCAAAGCCACTTTTGGATTTTCGGCAGGCGCAAAGGCAATGAACAAGGCGTGATCGCGCATGCGCTCATCGACTGTGTTGGCGTTGTATTTTTCGTTTTGCTTGACGGTGTAGACCTGCGCCGTGCCGGTTTTGCCAGCGCTGGTGTAGGACGCGCCCACAAAGCTGGTTGCCGATGTGCCTTCTAAGTTCACCCCGACCATGGCTTTTTTGATGACCTCCATGTTCTCGGGCGACAAATCAAGTTGCGCCACGGGCTCTTTGGCCACCGCGGTGGATTGTTTGGTTTCCACATCAACCACTTCACGCACCAAGTGAGGCTTCATCTTGAGGCCGTTGTTGGACAAGGTCGACACGGCTTGCGCCATTTGCAGCACGGTAAAGCTGTTGTAGCCCTGACCAATGCCCAAAGAAATCGTCTCGCCAGAGTACCAACGCTGTTGCTCTGGCTTTTTGTAGGTGGTTCGCTTCCACTCGGTCGAGGGCAACACGCCTTTGGCTTCGCCCACGATGTCAATGCCCGTGAGTTGACCAAATCCCAAGGGCTTCATTTGCTCGCTGATCAGGTCAACGCCCATGTCGCGCGCCAGCGTGTAGTAGTAGGTGTCGCACGATTCGACAATGGACTTGTACATGTCCACCGAACCGTGACCGCCTTCTTTGTCGTCGCGAAAACGGTGATTGCCAAACTGGAAAAATCCCGGATCAAAGATGATGGCTTTTTCTGCCCGTTTGCCCGTTTGCAAGGCAGCCAAGGCCATGAAAGGTTTGTACGTCGATCCTGGCGGATAGGTGCCACGCAAAGCGCGGTTGAGCAAGGGCTTGTCAATCGATTCGTTCAAAGCTTGCCAGTTGTCGGCATCGATGCCGTCCACAAACAAGTTGGGGTCAAACGTGGGCTTGCTGACGAAGGCCAAGACTTCACCGGTTTTGGGATCGAGCGCAACCAAGGCGCCACGGCGAGTGCCGTACAAGTCTTCCACCAGTTTTTGTAATTTGATGTCGATCGACAACACCACGCTGTTGCCGGGCACGGCTTGGCTGCTGCTCAAGCGGCGCACGGCTCGCCCGCCGGCGGAAGTTTCCATTTGCTGCACGCCGGTCAAGCCATGCAATTGCGCTTCGTAACTTTGCTCGACGCCCAATTTGCCGATGTAGTCGGTGCCACGGTAGTTGCCCGCATCTTCGGTTTCTTCGATCTTGGCTTTTTCGGACGGGTTGATGCGCCCGATGTAGCCAATCACATGGCTGGCCAACTGGCTGTAGGGATAGTTGCGAAACAACCGCGCCTTGATTTCCACGCCGGGAAAGCGGTAGCTTTGCGCGGTAAATCGCGCCACCTCTTCGTCGGTCAAGCGGTTGCGAATGGGCACCGACTCAAAGCTCTTGGATTCATCCACTTGTTTTTTAAAGCGGCGTCTGTCGCGCGTTTGAATCTCTACCACCGAGCTCAACTGCTCAATCACATCTTCCAGCGGCTCCACGACTTTGGAGGGCGTGATCTCCAAGGTGTAGGCCGAGTAGTTGGTCGCCAGCACGATGCCGTTGCGATCCATGATGACGCCACGGTTAGGGACGATGGGCACGATGGCCGTGCGGTTGTTTTCGGCTTTTTCGTTGAACTCGTCGTAGCGAATCACTTGCAAATAAAACAAGCGCAAAGCCAGCACCAAAAACGCACCCAAGATGGCAAAAGACACCACCATGGCGCGGCTTCTGAAACGCCGCAAATCGCCCTCAATGTTGCGAATCACACTCATAGTGGACGTGTGTCGTCTGGATCAGGCGCACGCCGCTGTGGCGCCAACAAAATCACGCTCACGATGGGCCACAACAAGGCCTCAAACAAGGGCGCCAAGATGATGGACCAGCCCGGAAAAGAGGCGCCGGACATCATGCGCATGACCAACTCCAGGGCATGAACCGCAAAGAAAATTGGAAAGACCTGCATGGCCTGAGAGGGCACCGAAAACCAAAGCAAGCGCCGGTGCACGATGACCGCCAAAAATCCCAGCGCCGTGAACGTCAACGCGTGCTCACCCAAAAGCGCGGCTTGGTGCACATCGGTCATCACACCAAATAAAAACGCCACGCCAATGCTCACCATTCGGGGTTGATGGACGCACCAAAAAAGCATCACCACCGCCAAGCAGTCGGGCATCCACGTTGCATTGCCCGTCAGGCTCATGTTGAAGACCATGTCCAACAACATCGCAAAAGCCAGCGACAAAAACACGAACACAGGATTGGCTGGCAACAACAGTTGTTGGCCGCGCGGCATGATCATCGGCGCACTCCTTTGCTGGGTGCAACGGGTTGCGGACGATCAAGTTGGGGGCGTGGGGGCAGCTTGTCGTTCAAGGGCTCCAACAACATGACATGTCGAGCGCCTTGCACATGTCCCACAGGTTCACAGTAAATGCGCGCAAACGCGGTCTCAGCGCGACGCTCAACTTTGGTCACTTTGGCCACTGGCACACCAGGCGGGTAAATGCCATCGACGCCGCTGGTTGACAACAAGTCGCCCACTTCAATGTCGGCGTTGGTGGCCATGAATCGCAACTCCAACAGCGGTGCGCCTGCGGCTTCGCCAAACGCCACACCCCGCGCACCGGTGCGCGTGTTCAAGACTGGAATGGAATGCTCGCGATCGGTGACCAAGGTCACCTCGCTCACCAAGGGCAGCACGCGCGTGACTTGCCCCAAGATGCCCAACTCATCCATCACCGGCGAGCCCAGTTTGACGCCGTTGACCACGCCTTTGTCGACGATGAATTTGCGCGTGAAAGGATCGGCTGCGTCGTACAACACCTCAGCCGCCATGCCGGTTGAGTTCAAGCGCTCACGCAACCCCAGCAAATGACGCAGTTGTTCGTTTTCCAACGTCAATTGCTCGACTTGCCCTGCACGTTGAGACTGCACCAGCAATTGTTGACGCACTTGGCGTTCTGCGGCTTGAGCCGCATCGCGGGTTTGCATGTAATCGCCCGTGTACTCGCTCAACACCGTTGGGCGCAATGCCAACCATTGAACGGGGTAGAGCACCACCGACATCGCTGAGCGCAGGGGTTCGGTGACTCCAAAGCGAACGTCGGCCACCATCAACAGCACCGACAAGGCGCTGAAGAAAAACAATTTAGAGATGGCGGACGGCCCTTGCTTGAAAAAGGGCGGTGGTGAGCGGTCCAGCGTACCGAGTGGCATAGGTCGCTTGACTCAGCTCGCTTATTCGTTGGTGAAGATTGAGCCCAGGCGCTCCATGCGCTCCAGAGCCAAACCACAACCGCGCACCACGCAGGTGAGCGGATCTTCGGCGACCAACACGGGCAAGCCAGTTTCTTCAGCCAACAAACGGTCCAAGTCGCGCAACAACGCGCCGCCGCCGGTGAGCATCATGCCGCGCTCAGCAATGTCAGCGCCCAGCTCGGGAGGGGTTTGTTCCAGTGCGTTTTTGACCGCAGAAACAATGTTGTTGAGCGGGTCGGTCAGGGCTTCCAAAATCTCGTTGGAAGAAATCGTGAATGAGCGGGGCACGCCTTCGGACAGGTTGCGGCCTTTGACTTCCATTTCTTTGACTTCGGAGCCGGGGAAGGCCGAGCCGATTTTCTTTTTGATGGCCTCTGCTGTGGGTTCGCCAATCAGCATGCCGTAGTTGCGGCGGATGTAGTTGATGATGGCTTCGTCAAACTTGTCACCGCCCACGCGCACGCTGCCTTTGTAGACCATGCCGCCCAAGCTGATGACGCCCACTTCGGTGGTGCCGCCACCGATGTCGACCACCATCGAGCCCGAAGCGTCAGAAACGGGCAAGCCCGCACCAATCGCCGCGGCCATGGGTTCTTCGATCAAATACACCTCAGAGGCGCCAGCGCCCAAGGCCGATTCACGAATGGCGCGGCGTTCAACCTGGGTGGAGCCACAGGGCACGCAAATGATGATGCGGGGGCTGGGCTTGAGCACCGAGCGGGGATGCACCATCTTGATGAACTGCTTGAGCATTTGCTCGGTGACCGTGAAGTCGGCGATCACGCCGTCTTTCATGGGGCGAATGGCTTCGATGTTGCCGGGCACTTTGCCCAACATGGCCTTGGCTTCATGGCCAACGGCTTGAATGGTTTTTTTGCCTTGGGGGCCGCCTTCGTGGCGAATCGACACGACCGAAGGTTCATCCAAAACGATGCCTTTGTCGCGCACAAAAATCAGGGTGTTGGCTGTGCCAAGGTCAATAGCTAGGTCAGTTGAAAAATACCGACGGAAAGATCCAAACATCAGAGTCCTCTCAAGCGCAAACGAGGGGGTCGCTGCGGCATATAACGGTGGCCCGCACGCGCGAGCACAAAGGCGGGATAATACCGCATCGCTCGCAAATCGCGGGTTTTCATCCTTTTCTCGTATGTCTCTTTCTGATCAAGATATCAGCCGCATTGCCAATTTGGCGCGGCTTGAGCTGCAAGCTGCCGAACAGGTGCAAATGCGCAACAAAATCAATGAGTTTTTCGACATCGTCGAACAAATTCGCGCCGTCGACACAAGCGGCGTGGTGCCCATGGCGCACCCCATTGATGCCATGCAAGGCGCCCAAATGGCGCTGCGCCTGCGCCCCGACTTGGCCAGCGAGCCCAATCAACGCGAAGACAACCAACGCAGCGCCCCTGCGGTAGAGCGTGGTTTATTTTTAGTTCCTAAAGTGATTGAGTGAAGTTTTACCCATGACCACCCCCACCCCATCACTGCATGAGCAATCGCTCAGCGAACTCGCCGCCTCGCTGCACCGCAAAGAAGTCAGCGCTGTTGAAGTGGCGCAACACTTTTTGAACCGCGCCAAAAACGACAGCTGCGGCGCCTTTCTTGACATCAACGAAGAAATCACCCTCGCCCAAGCGCGTGCCAGCGATGCCCGCATTGCCGCAGGCACGGGCGGCTGCTTAGAGGGCGTGCCCATCGCCCACAAAGACGTGTTTGTCACCCGCGACTTCGCCACCACCGCAGGCTCCAAGATGCTCAACGGCTATCGCTCGCCTTTTGACGCCACTGTGGTGCAAAAACTCGGCGCGGGCGTCAATGGCCAAGGCGGCGCGGGCATGGTCACGCTGGGCAAGGTCAGTTGCGACGAATTTGCCATGGGCTCAAGCAACGAAAACTCCGCTTATGGCGCGGTGCGCAACCCTTGGCACACCGAGCACGTCCCCGGCGGCTCCTCCGGCGGCAGCGCCGCAGCGGTGGCCGCTCGTTTGGCGCCGGCGGCAACCGGCACCGACACCGGCGGCTCGATTCGTCAGCCTGCCAGCTTTTGTGGCATCACTGGCATCAAGCCGACCTATGGCCGCGCTTCGCGTTACGGCATGATTGCCTATGCGTCCAGCCTCGACCAAGCCGGTGCCATGGCACGCAGCGCCGAAGATTGCGCGTTGCTGCTCTCGGCCATGTGCGGCGCCGATTTAGATCGGGATTCAACCTCGTTGGACGTGGCAGCAGAGAACTTTTCCGCCCAACTGAGCCACCCTTTGCAAGGTTTGCGGGTGGGCATTCCCAAAGAATTTTTTGGCGACGGACTGGCCGCAGATGTGCGCAGCGCCATTGACGCCGCGCTTGACCACTTGGTTCACCAAGGTGCACAACTCGTGCCTATTAGCTTGCCCCGCACCGAGTTGTCGATTCCGGTTTACTACATCATCGCGCCCGCCGAAGCCAGCTCCAACCTCAGCCGCTTTGATGGCGTTAAGTTTGGGCATCGCGCCAAAGACTACACCGACTTGGTGGACATGTACAAAAAAACCCGCGCCCAAGGCTTTGGCGACGAAGTCAAGCGCCGCATCATGACGGGTGCGTATGTGTTGAGTCACGGTTACTACGACGCTTACTACCTGCAAGCCCAAAAAATTCGCCGCATGATCGCCGACGATTTCCAACGGGCCTTTGCCGATTGCGACGTCATCGCCGGTCCAGTGGCGCCCACCGTGGCGTGGAAATTGGGCGAAAAAGCCGATGACCCGATTGCCAACTATTTGGCCGACATCTTCACCCTGCCCGCTTCCTTGGCTGGCTTGCCCGGCATGAGCCTGCCCGTGGGGTTTGGCGACTCAGGCTTGCCTGTGGGCATGCAACTCATTGGCAACTATTTGCAAGAAGCGCGGCTGCTCAATGTGGCGCATCAGTTTCAGTTGACCACCGACCATCACCTCCGCACACCGGAGGGCGTTTGACCATGAATTCCCCCAAACTCGTCCAAGGCTACGAAGTCGTCATCGGCTTTGAAACCCACGCCCAGCTCTCCACGCAGAGCAAGATTTTTAGCCGCGCTCCCACCGCATTTGGCGCCGAACCCAACACGCAAGCCTGCGCCGTCGATCTGGCGCTGCCCGGCACGCTGCCCGTCATGAACGTGGGCGCTGTGGAGCGTGCCATCGAATTTGGGTTGGCTGTCAATTCGCATGTGGCCGAGCGCAGCATCTTTGCCCGCAAAAACTATTTCTACCCCGATTTGCCCAAGGGCTATCAAATCAGCCAGTTTGAAATTCCTGTCGTGCAAGGCGGAGAAGTGTCGTTCTTTCTGGGTGACGACAAGAAGACCGTTCGTCTCGTTCGCGCCCATTTAGAAGAAGATGCCGGCAAATCGCTGCACGAAGACTTCATTGGGCAAAGCGGCATTGACTTGAACCGCGCCGGCACGCCCTTGCTTGAAATCGTGACCGAGCCCGACATTCGTTCCAGCGAAGAAGCCGTGGCTTATGCCAAAGAGCTGCACAAAATCGTCACCTGGATTGGCATTTGTGACGGCAACATGCAAGAAGGCTCGTTTCGCTGCGACGCCAACGTGTCGGTGCGCAAGCCCGGCGCGCCATTGGGCACGCGACGCGAAATCAAGAACTTGAACAGCTTCAAGTTCATGCAGCAAGCCATCGACTATGAAGTGCGCTGGCAAATCGAACAAATCGAAGACGGCTACGCCATCGAGCAAGCCACCGTCTTGTTTGACCCCGACACCGGCGAAACCCGCGCCATGCGTACCAAAGAAGACGCTGCCGATTACCGTTATTTCCCCGATCCCGACCTGCCGCCTTTGGTGATTGGCCGCGATTGGGTCGATCGCGTGCGCAGCGAAATGGCCGAATTGTTCTCCGTGATGGCCGAGCGTTTTGTGCGCGACTACGCGCTGCCGGAGTACGACGCCACCCAACTCACGCAAAGCAAAGCCATCGCCGCTTACTTTGAAGCAGTAGTTGCAGTTGTAGGTAGACCCCTCGCTAAGCAAGCAAGCAATTGGCTCATGGGAGAACTTACAAAAAAATTAAATTCAACAAACAAAACCATCGATGAAGCGTTTGTGCGTCCAAAAATTTTGGCACGCATCATTCAATGCGTTGCAGACGGGACAATTAGCAACAACGCAGCACGCCAAGTTTTTGAAGAAATATGGTCTGCTGCTCCTCCCGCAAATATTCAAGCATCAGATCCCAGCCTCGTCGATGCCATCATCGACGCCAAAGGCCTCAAGCAAATCAACGACACCGGCGAATTGGAAAAGATCATTGACGACGTGTTGGCGGCCAACCCCAAAAACGTGGAAGAGTACAAGGCCGGCAACGCCAAGGCGCTCAACGGTTTGGTGGGCCCCATCATGAAAGCCAGCAAGGGCAAAGCCAATCCAGCGCAGGTCAATGAGTTGCTGAAGAAAAAACTGGGCTGATCCACCGCCCGACTTGAGGAGACACATCCATGAACATCCGTGCTTTGACACGTCGCACACTGCTGGCTTGCGCCAGCGCATCGGCTTTGCTGGTGGCCACCGCACCCACGGCTTACGCGCAAAACAAAACCGTGCTGCGCATCTCCAGCCCCGCCGTGCCCGACGACTGGCACGCCAAGATGTGGACGGTGTTCAAAGACACTTTGGACAAATCGGCACCTGGTCAGTTCGATGTGCAAATCAACCTCAACGCCTCCTTGTTCAAGCAAGGCGCTGAACCCGCAGCAATGGCGCGTGGCAACTTAGAGTTGGCCTCGATTTCTGCCTTTGACATTGCCAAGTTGGTGCCCGAGTTTTCGATCTTCACCGCTGGCTACGTGATTCGCGACCCACAACACCAACAAAAAGTGTTCAACGGCCCCATTGGCGAAACCCTGTTCAAAACCGTATCAGACAAAATGGAAGTGACCGTTTTGGGCACGGCCTACTTGGGCACGCGCCAGCTGACTTTGCGTGAGCCTCGCCAAGTCAAAACGCCGGACGATTTGAAGGGTCTCAAACTGCGCATGCCCGGCTCCAAAGAATGGTTGTTCTTGGGCAACGCGTTGGGCGCTACCGCCACGCCTTTGGCTTTTGGCGAGGTCTACTTGGGTCTGAAAACCGGCACCATCGACGCCCAAGACAACCCTTTGACCACCGTGCGTGCGGCCAAGTTTTACGAAGTCACCCAACAAGTTGTGTTGACCCAACATTTGGTGGATTGCTTGTTCATCGCCATGTCCAACAAGTCATGGAACGCGCTCAATCCAACCCAAAAACAAGCCGTGCAAGCCGCGGCGCAAGCAGCGGTGAAGTTCAACAACGACAACCGCATCAAAGAAGAAGCGCAAATCATGGACTTCTTCAAGCAGCAAGGCCTCAAGGTCACCACGCCCGATGTGGCCGCTTTTCGCAAAGCCGTGCATGAGGCTTATGCCAAATCGGACTTGGCGCAAACGTGGCCTGCGGGTTTGTTGGATCGCATCAACAACACGCATTGATGCCGCGAATGACTGCATTTCGCCAGTTCACGCACGCGCTGGGGGGCTTGATTTTTTTGGCTCTGTTTGGCGTGTTCTTGGTACAAATCACGGCGCGTTTTGGCTTCAACCAACCGTTGCCCTGGACGGATGAGTTGGCCGTGATTTTGTATTTGTGGGCGATTTTGTGGGGCTGCGCATTCATGGTGCCTGAGCGCGAACACGTGGCTTTTGATTTGTTGTGGAACAGCGCCAGCCCGCCCGTGCGACGCATCATGCGCATCGCGGGGCATGGCTTGATCGGGGGGTTGGCGGCTGTGGCGCTGCCTGCCAGCTGGGACTATGTGCACTTCATGGCACGCGAAGGCACGCCAGTGTTGGGTATTTCATTTCAGTGGGCGTTTTTGCCGTTTGTGCTGCTGCTCGTGAGCTTGGTGGTGCGCAGTGCTTGGGGCATTTGGCAGGCTTTGCGCGGTCAAGGATTAGAAGACCATCGGGTGAGTGCATGAACACGGCATTGTGGGCTTTGGCAGGTGTTTTGGTGGTGGGCATGTTGCTGCGCATGCCGATTGGTTTTGCCATGCTCATGTCGGGCGTGGCTTACTTGCTGGTCAAAGGACAAGACTTGGGCTTGGTGGCCGAGCAAGTCAGCAACGGGCTCTACAACAGCTATGTGTTGTTGGCCGTGCCTTTGTTCGTGTTTGCTGCCAACTTGATGAACGCCGGCACGGTGAGCGAACGCATTTTTGATTTTTGCCGCATCTTGGTGGGTCGCATGCGCGGTGGCTTGGCGCAAGTCGATATTTTGGTGAGCGTGATTTTTTCGGGCATGAGCGGCAGCGCCATTGCCGATGCTGCGGGCCCCGGTTTGGTGACGATTCGGCAAATGCTCAAAAAGCCCGAGTACACCCCAGGCTTTGCGGGCGCTGTGGTGGTGGCGAGTGCAACTTTGGGGCCCATCATTCCGCCATCGATCCCGATGGTGATTTACGGTTTGGTCTCGGGCGCATCGGTGGGCGCATTGTTTTTGGGGGGCGTGATGCCCGGCGTGTTGATGACCGTGTTGATGATGGGCGTGGTGCACCACATCGCCACCCAACGCAACATGCCCCGCGAAGCGCCGATTCCCTTGCAGCAATGGCCGGGCATTTTGTTTCGCGGCGCTTTGCCGCTGTCGCTGCCCGTGGTGTTGCTGGGTGGCATTTACTCGGGTGCCTTCACACCTACCGAAGCAGCAGCCGTGGCTGCGCTGCATGCGCTGGTGTTGTCGGCCTTTGTGTTTCGTGCTTTTAGTTGGCCCAGTTTTTGGGGCGTGGTGTTGGAGTCAACCCGCGCCAGCGCGGTGATCACCCTCATTTTGGCGGGCTCGTTCATCTTGAATTACGCCTTCACGGCTGAGGCGGTGCCGCAAAGCATGGCCGCTTGGGTAGACAGCATGCAGCTGAGCCGCTTGCAATTTTTATTGCTCACCAATGTATTGTTTTTGGTGCTGGGCTGCTTCTTGGATGTGTCGGTGTTGCTGCTGGTGTTTGTGCCCATGCTTTTGCCCGCGGCCAAGTTGCTGGGCATTGACTTGGTTCATTTCGGGGTGCTGGTGGTGCTCAACATGATGATTGGGTTGATTCACCCCCCGTTTGGCATGTTGTTGTTTGTGACCAAAGCGCTCACGGGTATCTCGATTGGCGAGATGATGCGAGAAGGCTGGCTGTTCTTGGTCATGCTGCTGGGGTTGCTGCTGGCGATGACGGTGTTTCCAGACATCGTGTTGTGGCTGCCTCGCACCATGGGTTATGCCGTGGCGCCTTGACGCCACGCGGTGCATCAATTCACGCCATAGCGCTCGCGATAGGCCTGGGTGCGCACCAAATGTTCGCCCATGCCGCTGCCGGACTGGCGGCTCAAATAAGCCAACAAATCGCTGAGTTGCGCAATCGCGCACACTTGCAAACCCACTTGCTCGCGCACGTATTGCACGGCGCTGTAGGGCACGTCTTGGATGCTGCCATCGGCATGTTTTTCTGTGGCCATTTCTTGGCGATCCAGCGCAATCGCCACCGCATGCGGCGTGGCACCTGCGGCTTTGATGAGGGCGATGGACTCGCGCGCCGCCGTGCCTGCACTCATCACATCGTCCACGATGAGCACCCGCCCTTTCAAAGGCGCACCGACCAAGCTGCCGCCTTCGCCGTGGTCTTTGGCTTCTTTGCGGTTGTAGGCGAAAGGCACGTTTTTGCCCAAGCGCGCCAACTCGATGGCCACCGCTGCGCCCAAGGGAATGCCTTTGTAAGCGGGGCCAAAAATCATGTCAAACTCGATGCCGCTGTGGAGCAGGCTTTGCGCATAAAAGCTGGCAAGTTTGCCCAACTTGGCGCCATCGTCAAACAA
>CAIYFE010000309.1 GCA_903925445.1 uncultured Burkholderiales bacterium
AAAAATAGAAATCAAAGGCAGGGTCAAAATCTCTGCCAGCCAACCCGTGGCCTGCCTATTGCTTCCGCCAATTCTTGCGCGGATGCAACACTCGTTACCCGATATTGATATCGATCTGGTCGCAAGCAATAGCGTGAGCAACCTGCTAAGACGCGAGGCTGATATTGCTTTGCGGATGATTCGCCCGGATCAAGACACGTTGATCACAAAAAAAATTGCCTCCGTTGAGTTGATCGCCTGCGCTCACTCGAGCTACCTCCTAAAGTTCGGGGTGCCAAACGACCCGAACGAACTCTCCACACATCAAATGATTGGCTCAGTGACTTCTCATGAGATTGAAAAAAGTGCCAAAGCAATGGGCTTTGATGCAGGGAAGTTTCATTTCAGCTTTCGCAGCGATGACCTCATGGCGCAATGGGCAGCCATCAAATCAGGGCTCGGCATTGGCTTTGCCGCAGACTATGCAGTCAGCGCTGACACAGAAATTAAACAGTTGTTGCCGTCGTTGAAACTCCCATCCCTCCCAATTTGGTTAACGGTTCACCGAGAGATTCGGCAAAGCGGCCCCATAAGAGCTGTTTACAACTTTTTGTCGGAAGAGCTGCCTTTAGAACTCGCAAATATCCAGAAGAAAAGAATTTAACGGCAGGCCTGTCACATCACCTTCACATAGTTCCATTATCATGGAACTATGAACAACACAACCGTCGTCAAAGCCCTCACCGCACTGGCCCAAACATCGCGTCTTGAAGTTTTCAAAATGCTGGTGGTTGCAGGCCACGACGGCATCACCCCCAGCGAAATCGCTGGCGCAATGGGGGTGCCGGCCAACACGCTGTCATTTCACTTAAAGGAACTGATGCACGCCGAGTTGGTTTCACAAGAGCGCATCGGCAGACATCTGGTTTACCGCGCGCAGTTTGAACACATGAATGCGGTGCTGGCCTACCTCACCCAAAACTGCTGTCAAGGCAAGCCATGCCTTGATGAGGCAGCAGTGGCTTACAAATGCTAAACACACCACAGGGAAAAACACGATGACCGAACCATCTCAAGCTTTGAATGTGCTGTTCTTGTGCACGCACAACTCCGCACGAAGCATCTTGGCGGAGGCCTTGCTGAACCACTTGGGCAAAGGCCGCTTCAAGGCTTTTTCTGCGGGAAGCAGCCCCCGCGACAACCAACAACCCAACCCGCTTGCCATCGAAACGCTGCATAAAGCGGGCATCTCCACCGAAGGGCTGCACAGCAAAAGCTGGGACGAATTTGGCCAAGCAGACGCGCCGCACATGGATTTGGTCATCACAGTCTGCGACAACGCAGCGGGTGAAGTTTGCCCTTACTGGCCGGGTCAACCTGCAACAGCCCACTGGGGCTATGCCGACCCCAGTGCAGTGCAAGGCGGCGAAGACAAACAGCGAGAAGCCTTCATGCAAACCTTGCATCTCATGGGTAAGCGCCTAGAAATATTTGTTAATTTGCCAACTTCCAGTTTAAGCAGACTTGCCATTGCACAAACAGCCCGCGAGCTTGCTGCCCAATGAGACCGTGCGCTAAGTATTTGGCTGAGTTTTTGGGAACCGCAATGCTGCTGTGTGCGGTGATTGGCTCAGGCATCATGGCCGAGAACTTATCTGCTGGCAACCAAGCCGTTGCTTTGCTGGCCAACACGCTTGCCACTGTTTTTGCTTTGTACGTGTTGATTGAAACGCTGGGCAACATCAGTGGCGCGCACTTCAATCCAGCAGTTTCGCTCGTCATGTGGTGCAAAAACGCTTTGACTGCTCATGAATTGGCCGCCTATGTAGCAGTCCAGCTGCTTGGCGCTGTGGCAGGCGCTTGGCTTGCGCATGCCATGTTTGATTTGGAAGTTTTTCAACTGTCCACCCAAATTCGCACGGGCCTAGGACAGTGGATTTCTGAAGTCGTTGCGACCGCGGGTTTGTTGCTCGTCATACTCCGCGCTCACAAAGACAAAGCCGCTGCTTTGGTGGCTTGCTACATCGGTGCGGCGTATTGGTTCACGGCAAGCACCTCGTTTGCCAATCCAGCGGCTGTTTTTGGGCGCATGCTGAGCCATACGTTTGCGGGAATTAACCCCGCCAACGCCCTGTACTTTGTGCTTGCTGAATGTTTGGGTGCATTGCTAGGGTTTTGGATCAGCGAAGTGTTGGATCACTTTGGGTCAGCGTCGCCACGCAATGTCTAAGTATCATTAAAAAGCCCTATGACCACCAAGACCGTTTGTGTGTCCAATCCATTGACAACGCCTGGCGACGTATCGCTGGGTGAAATGGGCATGCTCGCCAACTTGAACGCTGAGCCACTTGTGTTTTTATCTGCGACAGAACACTACACGCTGGTGCTTTATCGAGTGGCCACTTACATCACGTTTAACGTGATCGATGACGCAGCCATGTTGGCGTTTGCGTTCAGCTGAAACATTTGCCGAGAACTGGCGTTTTTTGCATCAAAACATCGGCTTGACTTCCATCACCTCAATCGAAGCATTGGGAATTTGCAAGTGGGGATGCGTCAAGAACTCTTGCATGACCGCTTCATGCGAAGCGCCTTGTACAAATGAAAACACCACAATGTCATTTTTCATATTGACCACGCTGCCTGCTGTCGCGCGCTGGGTTTGACCGCCTACTTCGGTGCTCAAAATCATCTCTGAGCGGTCTGCGCACCATTTGGTCCACTCGTCCATCATTTTTTTCTCAGACGCTTCACGGTGTTGTGCATCAACATTTTTCCAATCCGCCATGGTCTGTTGGGGAATGAGATAGAACACCAAGAATTTTTTCAAAGCAGTTGCCGTCATTTTTGATCTCCGTACGTGTTTCAAACGATGCCTTCATCGTTCTTTTTTAGGGAT
>CAIYFE010000310.1 GCA_903925445.1 uncultured Burkholderiales bacterium
CCGCTGTCATGGGGCGTGAGTTTGAATTGGGTGAATTGCCCCAACACAATGGCTTTTTGTCGCGCCAACACGCCGGCATGCAACAACTGGGTCAACATGCGTTCAATGCGGTAAGGATGTTCGGCAATGTCTTCCAAGAACAAGATGCCGCCTTGCACGTTTGGAAAATAAGGCGTTCCCAACAAACTCACCAAGACCGACAAATTGCCGCCCCATAAAACGGCATCTTTGACCCACACGCCAGCGCGTTTGCTTTCATAGTTGAGCGCCGTGGTCTTGGAAAAACGCCAGCCCGTGCCCTCGCCCTGCCCGCTCAGCACATCGTGAAAGCAAGCTTCCATGATGTCGTCGGGTTGCTCTGCGCCAAAGTCTTCGCCCAAAGCAGGCCCTGCCCACGTGCTGGCGCCGGTCTTGGCCAGCAGTGCCGTTTGAAAGGCCGTGAAATCGCTCAAGCCCATGAAATGCGTGCCACGCTCAATCGATTTGGCGACTGCTTTGTAGGCAATGCCGGGCAGGATGCGGGTGAGCCCATATCCGCCGCGAGAAATCAGCGCCACATCTGCCCCGCTGTCCGCTGCGCGGTGAATGGCTGCCAAGCGCGTGGCGTCATCGCCGGCAAAACGGGTGAAGCGACGCAGTGCGTCGGTGTCCAACTCCACCTGGTGTCCGAGTTGAGTCAATCGATGAACGCCGCGTTTGAATGCCGCCTTGTCGCGCACTGCGCCGCTGGGAGAGTAGATGTAAATGTGTGCCATGCCCCCATTGTCGGGGCATTTAACGCCGGCGGTAATGCAGCAATCGGCCGCGGTAAGGGCTCAAGTCTTGCAAGGGCAAAGTCAACTTGATTTCCTCGACCGAAAACCCCAGTTGATCCATGTCGCGATGGAATGCGCTGCGATTGCCCCGGTTGGGATCGATGATCAGCACCTCCGCGCCCTGCGCAGCGTGGGTTTGAATGAATTCCGACAGCTGGGCGGGATGATCGCGTTCGTACAACACGTCGCTGGCCATGAGCAAATCAAACTGCCCCAAGTCTCGGTTGTTGCGCCCCCAATTGCCGGTTTGATAGGGCAACGGCGGCAGGTGGTTGAGCTGCAAATTGGCTTTTAAAAAAGTTTCGGTCAGGGGGTGGCAGTCGCTGGCAGTGACATCGCCCAAGCGTCGGTGCACCACCATGCTGGCCAAGGCCAAGCCGCAGCCCACCTCTAGCACGCGCTTGTTGTGCAGGTCCCAGGTCTGCATCAAATCAGCCAACTTTTGGGCAGACGGCCACACCAAACCAAACAAGGGCCAGCAGGCCGAAGAAATGCCTGCTTCAAGTGCCAAATCCAAAGGATCGAAAAACTGTTGCTTGTCCAACAACGATCGAATTTGTAAATCCGCGCCGCCTTGTACCCCCACCCGCTGAAATTTGACTTCGTAACCTTCAGGGGTTGCGGGGGATTGGTTCATATAAAAAACTTCACGGCTTCTTGGGCAATGGCAGTGCCATGCGTTGACACAGATAAATTCAAATCGAGCCGACGGCCGCGCCATGCGTGCTGCCAGAAATCAAGCACTTCAGCAGGCAAAGGCGCTGCGCGAAAACTGGCCACAACGTCCAACGCAGCGCGGTGGCCTTTGTCGGGAAAAGGCGCATCCAATGCGGGTGCTGCTTGCGAATGCGTTTTGGCATCTGTCTCACCCAAGCTCAACAAGCCAACAAATCGCGAGGCATCGGTCATGGGCAGCCGCATGCCCAAAGCGTCTTGGGCGCTGGGCACCACCAACACCACGCGCTGCAAATCCAAGCGTTGTATCAGCGCTTGCAGGCTGCGCATGTGCAAATCCAAGCTGTGAGCCGATGCTTTTTTGGGCTTATCGCTTTTGCCAAAACCCAGCAAATCGGGAGCGACCACGCGGTGACCCGCAGCCACCCAAACCGCACTCGCTTCTTGGTACACCCAACTCCAAGCTGCGCTGTCGTGCAGGCACAAAAAAGTCAGTCCTTCATGAGACCCTTGATCGACGTAATGCATGCGCCAACCATTCAAAGTTGGCAAATCGCTTACGAAGTGCGAGCTTTGCGAAAGCCCCGTCAAGGCTTCAAACCGGCACTCAGGCGTGCGCAAAGCGTCTTCACGCAAAGGCGAAGGGTTGGGATTGCGTCGCGCTTTAAAAAAAGTCTGCATGAGCGCAGCGCATTCGTCGGCCAACACGCCCCCTTGAATTTGGGTTTGTGGGTTAAGCGACTGAATGCCAAACACGTTGTGCACCGAGCCCGCGGCCCCCATGCGCGGCTCTTTGGCGCCAAACACCACGCGCTTCAAACGCGCATGAAGCAAGGCGCCGCTGCACATGGTGCAAGGCTCTAAGGTGACGTACAAGGTGCAATCTTGCAGCCGATAGTTGCCCACGCTTTGCGCGGCAGCCCGCAGCGCGTTGATCTCCGCATGCGCACTGGGATCGTGGGTCGAAATTGGTGCGTTGTGCCCGACGGCAATGACTTGGCCTTGTTGCACCATCACCGCCCCCACGGGCACTTCACCCATGGCTTGGGCTTTTTGCGCTTGCGCCAAGGCCAAACGCATGAAGTATTCGTCGTCGGGCGGCGCTAAGTGGGGCATCTGACTCAAGCCTTGGGTTGCACCAAACCCAGCTTGAGCATCCACTGCGCAAGCGCTTGCTCGTCGGGCGAGCCCTGTGAATAAGCTTGGTACATGGCCGCATGCGATTCGGGTCGATGCTGGTTGAGCTTGAGCTTGCATTCCAGCGCGGTGATGTGCAGTTCAAAAGCGGTGATGCCACCAAGCATCTTGGTTTGGTAATCGCTGTCGAGTCCACGCCACTGTTGGGCATAAGGCGGTTCGTGGTCGGCGATGAGTTGCTTAAGCAACTGATCCTTGGCCGACTCAGCATCGACCAGCACCACCTCAGCCTTGGCATGAACGGCCAAATAGCTCCAAGTGGGAACACGCGCCAAATCAGGGTAGACCTGCGGCGACATGTAGGCCTGCGGGCCCATGAAAGTCACCAACACCTGAGGTCTGGTTTGCAAAAACCGTCCGTGTGGATTGGCCTTGGCCACATGCCCCAGCAACACCAGCCGATCGCTGCGGCTTTGCAGGTGCAGCGGCAAATGGGTCACAAAGGGGAAACCGTCGTCATCGTTGCTGATGAGACTGCCAAACGGGTGCGCTCGGATGAGCTCCAGCGCATGCGCTTCGTGTTTGGCTTTGAATTGCGCGGGGATGTACATGTCAGGCGCTCAACGGGGGTGCGCCTGCACACTCAACGACGCTTGGGAGCGCCAGTGCCGGCGCCCATGGGCGCTTTGCCTTCGATGTGACGGAAGGTCACACGGGCTTTGTTCATGTCATAAGGCGAGAGTTCAACCGTGACTTTGTCACCTTCAATGATGCGGATGCGGTGCAAACGCATCTTGCCAGCGGTGTACGCAATCAAGGAGTGGCCGTTCTCCAGCGTGATGCGGTAACGGGAGTCGGGCAACA
>CAIYFE010000311.1 GCA_903925445.1 uncultured Burkholderiales bacterium
AGCAAATACTTGATGGCGATGTTGGTTTTTTCGTCTTCGGTGTAGCCCGACAAACGAATCACTTCCATGCGGTCGAGCAAGGCGGGTGGAATGTTCATCGAGTTGGAAGTGGCGACAAACATCACGTCGCTCAAGTCGTAATCGACCTCGACGTAATGGTCCCCAAACTTGTTGTTTTGTTCAGGGTCCAGCACCTCCAGCAAGGCGCTGGAAGGATCGCCTCTGAAATCGGTGCCCAACTTGTCAATCTCATCCAACAAGAACAAAGGATTGCGCGTGCCGACCTTGGTCAAGCTCTGCAACACTTTGCCGGGCATGGCGCCAATGTAGGTGCGGCGATGACCGCGAATCTCGGCTTCATCGCGCATGCCCCCCAAGGCCATGCGCACGTATTTGCGACCTGTGGCTTTGGCAATGGATTGCCCCAGCGAAGTCTTGCCCACGCCAGGAGGTCCGACCAAGCACAAAATCGGCGCTTTGACTTTGTCCACGCGTTGCTGCACAGCAAGGTATTCCAAGATGCGGTCTTTGACTTTTTCGAGGCCAAAGTGGTCTTCGTTCAACACGCCCTCGGCGTTGCCCAAGTCGTGTTTGATCTTGGTTTTTTTGTGCCAAGGCAGGCTCACCAACACGTCGATGTAGTTGCGCACCACGGTGGCTTCGGCAGACATGGGCGACATGAGTTTGAGTTTTTTCAACTCGGCATCTGCTTTTTTGCGCGCTTCTTGCGGCATGCGAGCGGCCTTGATCTTTTTCTCGACCTCTTCAATGTCGGCGCCCTCTTCGCCTTCACCCAGTTCTTTTTGAATGGCCTTGACTTGCTCGTTGAGGTAGAAATCGCGCTGGTTTTTCTCCATTTGGCGCTTGACGCGGCTGCGGATTTTTTTGTCGACGTTCAAGATCTCGACTTCGCGTTCGAGCTGCTCGTACAGGTTTTCCAGACGCCCGCGCACAGAGGCCAAATCCAGCACCAACTGCTTGTTTTCGAGTTTGAGCGGCAAGTGCGCTGCAATGGTGTCGGCCAGACGACCTGAATCGTCGATGCTGACGATGGAAGTCAAAATTTCAGGCGGGATTTTTTTGTTCAGTTTGACGTATTGGTCAAACTGCTGCATGACCGCGCGGCGCAAGGCCTCTACCTCGGACTCGTTGGCTTCGACTTCGGGTTCAACTGGCGTCAGGTGCGCAACAAAATGCGACTCGCCGTCTTCAATGCCGTTGACGTGCGCGCGTTGCTGTCCTTCGACCAACACCTTGACGGTGCCGTCGGGCAGCTTGAGCATTTGCAAGATGGTGGAGACACAACCCATCTCAAACATGTCGCCCACGGTGGGCTCATCTTTGGCGGCGGCTTTTTGCGCCACCAACATGATGCGACGGTCGGCCGACATGGCGGCTTCTAAGGCCTTGATGCTCTTGGGGCGTCCCACAAACAGGGGAATCACCATGTGCGGAAACACCACCACATCGCGCAAAGGCAACATGGGCAAATCCATAGCAACAGCAGGTAAATTGGGATGTCCAGACATGGTCAAACCTTCCAGTAAAAAGGGACAGCCACGTTGTGCTGTCCCCAAAATCAATCGTCAAGCCTTTTTGGCGGCCTCTCGGTAGACCATCAGCGGGGGCTTGTTTTCTTCGATGGTGGATTCCTCCACCACCACTTTCTCAACATTGTTGAGGTTGGGTAACTCGAACATGGTGTCAATCAGCGCTTGTTCAAGGATAGAACGCAGTCCGCGTGCACCTGTTTTTCTTGCCAAAGCTTTTTTGGCAATGGCGCGCAACGCGGTGGGGCGAATTTCAAGCTCCGCGCCTTCCATCATGAACAGTTTGTTGTATTGCTTGACCAAAGCGTTTTTCGGTTCGGTCAAGATTTGCAACA
>CAIYFE010000312.1 GCA_903925445.1 uncultured Burkholderiales bacterium
ACCCGTAAACAAATTGTCCTTCCAATCCTTTGCCTTTGATCGCGCTCGTGTTTTCTAGGATGAATAAGAGATTGGGAACGGTAATTTCAAATTCAAAATTCCTAGGATCATAAATTCTTACATATGTCTGTCTGAAATTCCAATCGGACTTCGCTATGACAGATACACCAGTGATGGGTTGGATGCTTTTGAGAATTGGCTTAAACAAAAATTGGAATTCGTAAATTCAAAACGTAGTGATCTTGAAAGAGATGGTCCTTTTGGAGTACCTTTTTAGTTGACTGCCATTGCTCGTTTGCTTCGGGGCCGGGCGTGTCCTAGATTTTGTGTAAACGGTCTAATGGCAGGAAACTGCCAAAGTTCTCAAAGGAAGAGAAATGACCGTAAGCAACGAACTGATAGACCGCCTGTTGGCGGATTACAAAAAACCTGAAGACCTCATCGGAGAAAACGGGCTTCTCAAGCAACTCACCAAACGATTGGTCGAGCGTGCACTTGAAGCCGAGATGGCTGAGCACCTTGGGCACGGCAAGAACGAACCCGTCGCCAACCCCAAGGGCAACACCCGAAACGGCAAGAGCCGTAAAACGCTCAAAGGCGAATTTGGCGAGCTGCCCATCGATATTCCCCGTGACCGAGATGGCAGCTTTGAGCCGCAAATCGTGCCCAAACACCAGACCAGGTGGACGGGGTTCGATGACAAGATCCTGTCCCTGTATGCCCGTGGCATGACGGTGCGCGAGATCCAAGCGCACCTGGAAGAAATGTACGGCGCAGAGGTCTCACCCACGCTGATCTCAACAGTCACCGATGCGGTGATGGATGAAGCCAAGGCTTGGCAGTCTCGCCCCTTGGATGCGCTGTATCCGATCGTTTATCTGGACTGCATCCACGTCAAATCCAGAGATGCTGGGGCGGTCAAAGTCAAAGCCGTGTACTTGGCGCTGGGCATTGATTTGACGGGCAACAAGCAGTTGCTGGGCTTGTGGATCGCGCAGACTGAGGGTGCCAAGTTCTGGCTGCAAGTGGTGACCGAACTCAAAAACCGTGGCGTGCAAGACATCTTCATCGCCTGCGTGGATGGCTTGAAGGGCTTCCCCGAGGCGATCGAATCGGTGTACCCACAAACTGCTGTTCAGCTGTGCGTGGTGCACATGGTGCGCCACAGTTTGAACTACGTGAGTTGGAAGATGCGCAAGGTGGTTGCGGCGGACCTGCGCAGTGTTTATGCGGCGGCGACCCTAGAGGCGGCAAGGGCGGCCTTGGATGAGTTTGAGCAGCAGTGGGGGGCTGACTACCCACCGATCGTGCAGTCGTGGCGCAGAAACTGGGACCGCATCACGCCATTCTTCGACTACCCGCCAGAAGTCAGGCGGATCATTTACACGACCAACGCCATCGAGTCCGTGAACATGAGTTTGCGCAAAATCACGAAGAACCGTGGCTCGTTTCCCAGCGACGAGGCGTTGCTGAAATTGTTCTATTTGGCGCTGAACAACATAGCCAAGAAGTGGACGATGCCGGTGCAAAACTGGAAGCCCGTGCTGAACCGGTTTACCATTCAATTTGGGGAAAGGATGCCGACGAATTAACACTCGCCCCGTTTACACAAAATTCGGGACACCCTCGCCTGTGGACCTATCTGCAAAATTACAAGCTGAAGCATCAGGCGGCGGGCAACGGGTTTGGATTTGGACTGGTTACACCGACCAGTGTTACGCGTACCCTCTCTGCGCGTTATTACAAAGATGGATCAGAGATCCTTTTCAGTCAGGGTAGTAGGAAAAATCCACGGAGGTTAACGCCCCGCGAGTGCGCCAGATTGATGGGCTTTCCCGATTCATTCAAGATACCGGTATCCGATACGCGTGCTTACAAGCAATTCGGAAACTCTGTTGTTGTACCGGTTATGCAAGCTGTTGCACATGCCATGAGGCCGATGATCTTAGCGGCAGTTCAAAGTAAGGCAAAGAACTTGCATGCAAAAACGATGACTTGACCTCAAAAATAAAAAAATTGTTTGGTTAATTTAA
>CAIYFE010000313.1 GCA_903925445.1 uncultured Burkholderiales bacterium
GTTTGATCACCAAGGCGATTATTTGGCGTCCGAAGGTGTCAGCCCCTTGTACAGCGAAGCAGATTTTTCCAATCCTCAGAAAAAAGCCAACGAGTGGGGCTACCCCGATCGAGACTTGTTGGCGTTCATGGCCGAGAAGTTGGCGCATGCGCCCACTGCGCCCAGCCTCAGCATTGTGCAAACCATGAGCATGCACACGCCGTTTTTATTTCCAGAAATTGAGGCCTACCGCAAAAAGGTAGACGCGCGGCTGGATCAACTCCGCGTGCCGGGCGACCAGAGGGCAGCTTATCAATCGCAGCGCGACATATTTGCGAGTGTTTTGTACACCGATGACGCCTTGCGACAGTTCTTCGCACGCATGGCGCAGACGCCGCAGTGGCGCAACACGGTTGTGGTGATCACCGGAGATCACCGCTTGCCAGAGTTGCCCATGGACACACGGCTGGAGCGCTACCACGTGCCATTGATCGTGGCCTCTGAGATGCTCGTGGCGCCTCGAAAGATTCGAGCCATTTCATCGCACTTTGACATTGCACCTTCGTTGCTGGCCATGTTGTCGCAACAGTACGGGTATGAAACACCTGCCACGGTGTCGTGGTTGGGCACGGGCTTGGACACCAGCACCACATTTCGCAACCTGCACGCCTTGGCACTCAAGCAAACCAAAGCCAGCCTGAACGATTACGTGTCGGGGCTTTTTTACTTGGGGCAAGACCAGCTTTACCAAATCACGGACAACTTGGTGCCTGCACCCATCACCGACGATGCCACATTGGCGCGACTGCGTGCTGAATTCAACACCTTCGAAGCCGGACTTGCAACACTTGAGCATGCCCAACGACTGACACCCGTTGCCGATGCAAATCTGCGCGTGCGCTATCAGGCCGAGCAGCGCACGCTGGAGCCGCTGGGGCCTGTGGCGCAGCTATCGGGCGTGGTGGTCAGCGATACCCGTTTGACGCTGCTGTCAAAAGACGAATTGCAAGTCCAAGCGGTGTTTGCCAACCAAGATGCAAAACCTTCGCGTGTTTTTGTGCCTTTGGTGGTCGTGTCGGATGCACAAGGCCAACAAGTGGCGGAAGCGTCAGGCAAAGCCGTGCAGTTGGCAAAAAGCGAAACGCAAACCCTCACCGTCAACTTGAAGCTGGCAGCGCAGCGCGACGCCAAAGCCGCTTACTTTGTTTCATTCATTGTTTCTGATCCAGACACCGGCAAATCCATTGGGCACGGTCAATACCATGTGGCTTGGCAAAAATAGCTTGAAACATCTGGGGGCATGGCTGGTTGGGCTGGCAATTTTTTCAGCCCATGCGCATCGCGCGATTTGGATGTGGGAAGCAGACTCTTACGCCATGCTCGAACATGCAGAGCTTGCGCAAAACGACATCGCTTTTTTGCAAAGCAAGGGCATTGGCACTTTGTATTTGTACGCCGATGCCTACCAAGGCCGCAATTTATTGGTCGAGCAGCCGCAAACCTATGCCGCCTTGATTGAGCGTTTGCACAAGGCTGGCTTTGAAGTTCACGCTTGCTGGGCTCGTGGTATTTGCACACCGAGCGCTATGTGCTGCCCGAGCAGCAACGAAAAGCGCACCAAATGCTGCAACGCGTCATTCGATACAACGCGCAAGTCAAAACCATTCAACAGTTTGATGGCGTCAGCTTGGACATCGAGCCGCATTTGCTGGATGCTTGGGACACGCAAAAAACATATCTGCTTGAGCAATTTGTGCAGCTGAGCCAAGCACTCATGCAGCTCAAGGTGCAAGCGCATGCATCGTTCAAACTGGGAGCTGCCATTCCATTTTGGTTTGATGCAATTGCCATTGAGTCGCGGGGCACCACCCAAATGCTCAATCAGCATTTGCAAGACATTTACGACTACGTCGTGTTGATGGATTACCGCGACCACGCACAAGGCGCTGACGGAATCTTGAGCCACGCCCAAGATGAATTGGCTTATGCGCAACGCATTGGCAAATCGGTGTGGATTGGCGTTGAAACGGGCGCGAATGAAATTGAAAAAGTCAGCTTCCATCACCTGCGCGAAGCAGACATGGAGCGTGAGCTCGATCTGGTCAATGCCGCGTTGGCCTCACATGCAGAATTTGGTGGCGTGGTGATTCACCACTTTTCGACGTATCGGCAATGGGTGCAGCGCCTGGACCCTTCCTCGCTCAAGCAAGATTCAAATTCAAACGCTCCGTGAGCTGGCTGTAAGTCAAGCGCGAAACTTCTGCACGCAAAGCGGCCTCGCTGAGCAATTGGTCGGCAGCAGTTTGTGCGGCCTGGAGCTCTTCAGACAATTCAGACTTCAAACTGTTGATGCGTTGCTGCACGGCATTCAAGCGTTTTTTCAAATCGGCTTCTACTTCGAGTTGAGCGCAAAGCACGTGGGTTTTTGCCGAGATGCCCGTCCACGACTGAGTCAAGGGATCGGCGCTGTTGCGGCTGAGGTGATGAAAGACCTCAGAAATCAAGGGGTGCGTGGACGTTTCTGGCGTCAAAAACGCGTCAGAAGCAGCATCGTTGTGGCCGTTTTCTCGTTGAAGTGCATGAATGCGCGTTGAATGAAACGACGGGTGCGAGCCATCTTTTTTCTGAGCCAGAGATTCGAAATCCATTTATTTTGTTCAAAAGAGCAAGCGATTTTGGATTTTAAAGAGGCAAATCAATAAAAATGACAAAATAGACAATTAAATTTAATCAAAGCCAGTTGGGTTCAAGGGTCAGTGTGAAGATCGAATTAGAAAAATATGTGAGCACCAAAAACGTCCTGATTGCTTTGCTTTCAGGACTTTTGATTTTCTTGTCGCTCAAAATCAACCGCTCTTTAGATGCTGTTTTTTTACTTGCGCCGGGCATCAGTTGGTTGTTTTTTCCTGCGGGCGTTAAATTGTTATTGGTGTTGCTGGGTCGCTTTCCAGCGGTTGTGGGTATGTTTTTTAGCAGCCTGATGGTTGGATTGAGCAATTGGGCGAGCCAAAGCATTTGGACGATTGTTTATATATCGTTTGTCAGCGTTGCTTGTTATCCGGGTGCAACCACCATTTGTCAAAAATTATTCGGCATATTGAATGACTTTACCCAAGTCAGATATTGGCACATCGCCGTTTTATCTTTGGTCGCAACCTTGATGGATGTGTTGATTCACCAGCTCATCTATTTTTCACACGGCTGGACAAATTGGATCGATTATTTGAACCAAAGCGTTGCCGTGGCGGGCGGAGATTTTTTGGGTTGTTTTGTCGTGATTTCTGCGTTCAATGCAGTGCTGGGGCAGCTGCGCCTCCATGCCAAAACAACAGCCGCTCCATGAGCGGCGGTAAAAACACAATCAAAGGTTTGAAAAGCGTCGCTTGATCTCGTCGTCAGAAAGCTGCGAAAGCTTGTCGGTGGTGGTTGCATCCAGCCAGCCATTTTGCATGAGCTGCGTCAGCAAAACGCGTTTGTTGGTCAAAGCGTGGCCGTGCTCTTTTTCTTCGATGAAAAATAAATTCATCACCGTGCGACCCACAATCGTGATCAACACGCCAAACAAAATCAAACCAAACATGAAGGTAATGAACGCGATCACGCGACCGCCAATCGTGACGGGAATGCCTTCGGCATAGCCCATGATGGCCAAAATACACCACCACATCGTGGCCGGAATGGAGGTGAAAAATTGTTTGTCTTCTGGAATGGCAATGCCCGTCAGCGGGTCGGTGGGCACAAACGCCTCTTCTTGTCCTTGCTCGACCATGTGCGTGGTGCCCACATGCATGGCTTCGCTGGTGTACAGACTTCCCTCCACGTAATACAGCAAAGAGCTGCAAATCATGATGATTGAAAAAAAGGCGGTGAAATATATTTTTAAATTGGTCCAAACGGGATTGATTTCCACGCTGGGATCTTTGGCTTGATGCAGCGTGTTTTTGGCCATTTTGAGCACTCGCAACACACGCAGCACGCGAAACGAGCGAATGAATTTAGAGCTTTGCAAGATCGATAAATTGATGATTTGCAGCATGGTTGGCAAGATCGATATCAGATCTACCAAGCCCCAAAAACTCACAATATATTTGATGCGATTTTCGGCATAGTAAATATTGCCAACATAATCGAGCGTGAAGAAAATAACGGCAATATATTCAATCGTTCGAAACCAAAACGCCATCGTGGGCGTTAAATCTTGAATGGTTTCAAAAGCCAAAGTCAGACAAGAGGTGATGATCCAAAAATTAATGACCGACACCCAAAGAACGAATGCACGTGAGCTAGGTTTTGTGAATGCGTCTCGACTGAACTGCATCGTTCGATTTCCCCGTCTGGTTTAAATAAGTTTCAGCGATGAATGCGGGGAAGAATCTTATCAGTTGGAGCAACTACGAATATCTGTTCATTTAATAAAACAGAACAATGGTATTCGTTCAATAACCGTAAACAAAAGAATATTTTTTAGGTTTTGATCACCCCGCGTCGCATTTGATCGCGCTCTAAAGACTCAAACAGGGCTTTGAAATTGCCTTCGCCAAAACCTTCATCGTTTTTGCGTTGAATGAATTCAAAGAAAACGGGCCCCAGCAAGGTTTGAGAAAAAATTTGTAGCAACAATTTCTTTTCACCCTGCGCGGTTGAGCCGTCCAACAAAATACCCCGCGCTTGCAGCTCGGCCACAGGTTCGCCATGCATGGGCAAACGCGAGTTGAGCATTTCATAATAAATATCGTTGGGTGCGGTCATCAGCGGGATGCCCGCCATTTGAAGCGCGTCCACACTGGCCAATAAATCGTCGCAACTCAGGGCAATGTGTTGAATGCCTTCGCCATTGAATTGCATCAAAAATTCTTCGATTTGTCCGCCACTTTGACCCGATTCTTCATTCAACGGAATGCGAATCAAACCATCGGGCGCGGTCATGGCACGGCTGGTCAACCCGGTGTATTGGCCCTGAATGTCGAAATAACGGATTTCACGAAAGTTGAATATCTTTTCGTAAAACGCACCCCAAAACGCCATGCGCCCTTTGTAGACGTTGTGCGTCAGATGATCGATTTTTTTAAAACCATGCCCCAGCGGGTGACGGTCCACACCGTCTAAAAACTCAAAATCGATGTCGTAAATGCTTTTGCCCTCTTCAAACCGATCAATCAAATACAGCGGCGCACCGCCAATGCCTTTGATGGCCGGCAGTCGAAGCTCCATGGGCCCCGTCGGCACTTCAACCGGTTGAGCGCCCATTTCCAACGCGCGGGCGTAGGCCTTGTGTGAATCTTTGACGCGAAAAGCCAACGCACAGGCGCAGGGGCCGTGTTCGGCAGCAAAGTAACCAGCCAAGCTTTTGGGCTCTCGATTGACGATGAAATTGATATCGCCCTGGCGGTACAACACCACGTCTTTTGAGCGATGCCGTGCCACCAACGAAAACCCCATTTTTTCGAACAAAGGCTCCATCACCTGCGGCGCGGGCGAGGCGAATTCCACAAATTCAAAACCACACAAGCCCATTGGGTTGTCAAATAAATCAGCCATGTTTTTCTGCCTTCGCGTGAATAAGAGTGAATCACCAGCCCAAAGTTTGACAAAAAACCGCCGCACAATGTGCGCGACATCGTTGCTTAAAAGGCGTATTTATGCACAATTGATGCATGAA
>CAIYFE010000314.1 GCA_903925445.1 uncultured Burkholderiales bacterium
GACTGCTTAATTTTTAGCTTTATTAACTATATGTTGGGTACTTTTAATACAATTTTTGTATTGATTAACTTTCAATGTCTATATTTAAAAAGTATTGCAGCCTCAGTTTATAAAAGTATCCGCAATACCTCCGCAGCGGCTTTTTAAGCCTGCTTGAAGCGTGTTGAAACGCCCACCATGGCGACCGCTAACGCGATGGCAACAAAACAGACAAACGACCAATTGGCAATCGATCCGCCCAAAAATGTCCAATCGACTTGGGTGCAGTCACCGCCCCCTTTGAAAATCATGGGAATGGCACGTTTCAGGGGGAAGGTTTCGATCATTCCGTAAAAATCACGGCCACAACTCACCACCTCGGGCGGATACCACTGCAACCAACTTTGTCTCGCCGCCACATAGGCGCCGCCCAGTGACAACACCAACAGCCCACCGCCTGTGATCCACGCCGCCAACCGCGAACCGAAAGCCGCGCCTACCAAGGCTACCAAGGCAATCAGCACCATGACATAGCGCTGAACAATGCACATGGGACAAGGCTCCAAGCCCACCACATGCTGCAAATAAAGTCCAAAACCAAGCAAGCCCACGCATGCCAAGGCGATGAGCAGCCAAACGCGACGAGGCGAACTGAAAATCTTGAGCAACATATTGCTATCCCTTTGTAAAAAATACCATTCGAGCTATGAAACAATCAAGGCTGGTCGATTCGACACACAAATAGAGACAAGCCATGACCCTGCGCACCCCAGACCTTGAGCAAACACCGCGGCTCAAGCACTTCGTCACACAATTTGACGATTTGCTGCGCCGCACCCAAGAAGAAGCCTCTATTTTGCAACGAGGCCAAGTCTTGCTGGAGCAATTGGTGCAACAAGACGATTGGCTGGACGAGTCATTTGCCCAACCCCACCCCGAGCGCTACCAACAATTTTTGCTGTACGCCGATCCAGACGATCGCTTTTCGGTGGTCAGTTTTGTTTGGGGGCCTGGTCAGGCCACGCCCATCCACGATCACACGGTTTGGGGCTTGATTGGCGTGTTGCGTGGCGCCGAGTTGTGCCAAGCTTTTGCCCAAAATGAGCAGGGTCAATGGCAAGCCCGTGGTGAACAAGAACGCCTGGAACGCGGCAAAGTCGACGCGGTGTCCCCCACGATTGGCGACGTGCACCGCGTGTTCAACGCACTGCCCGATCAGGTGTCCATCAGCATCCATGTGTACGGCGCCAACATTGGCAAGGTGCGCCGCCATGTTTTTAACGAAGACGGCAGCGCCAAAGAATTCATTTCTGGCTACAGCAACGTGCTCAAAGAAGTCACCCAAGAGTTTGCCCTGACCACGTTTTTGCAAATCCGCGAGGCCTTGCTCAAACGCGAGGAAATTGCGCTCATCGATGTGCGCGAAGAAGACCCGTTTGCCCAATGCCACCCTCTTTTTGCGGCCAATATGCCGCTGGGTCGCATCGAGGTGGACGCTTGGACGCGCATTCCCCGCTTGTCCACCCGGGTGGTGGTCTATGACAACGGCGAAGGGCTGGCCTTGCCTGCCGCACGCACATTTCAGCGCTTGGGCTACACCCAAGTGCAACTCTTGGCAGGCGGTTTGCAAGGCTGGAAAGATGGCGGTGGCGAAGTGTTTCGGGATGTCAACGTGCCCAGCAAATCGTTTGGCGAATTGGTCGAATCCAAACGCCACACCCCATCGCTCAGCGCCCAAGAAGTCAAAGCCTTGATTGACAACAAGGCCGATGTGGTGGTGCTCGATGCGCGTCGTTTTGACGAATACAACACCATGAGCATACCCAGTGGCGTGAGTGTGCCTGGCGCCGAATTGGTGCTCAGAGCGCGCACCATGGCGCCCAATGTCACCACGCGCATCATCGTCAACTGTGCGGGACGAACGCGCAGCATCATCGGCACGCAATCGCTCATCAACTCAGGCATTCCCAATCCCGTGAGCGCTTTGCGCAACGGCACGATTGGCTGGACACTGGCTGGACAAGAGTTGGTCAAAGGCGCCCAAGCGCGTTTTCCAGAAGTCAGCGACGAAGAGCGTCAACGTGCAGCCAACTCCGCCCTCGCCGTGGCCTACCGCGCAGGCGTTCAACGCTTGACTTGGGATGAGTTCTTGGCCTTGCGCGACGAGCGCCAACGCACCACCTACTTGTTCGATGTGCGCACGCCTGAAGAATTCACAGCAGGGCATCTGCCACACGCCCTGAACGCGCCCGGTGGACAACTGGTTCAAGAAACCGATCACCAAGCCCCCGTGCGCGGCGCACGCATTGTTTTGTGCGACACCGATGGCGTGCGCGCCAACATGAGCGCGTCATGGCTGGCACAAATGGGTTGGGAAGTCTATGTGCTCAAAAACATCACACCCGATCAATTCAATGTGAGCGTCAGCCAAGACCGCGCTCTGCCCGAGCCCGTGGGACAAGTCACACGCGTGCAAGCAGCTCAACTCAAGGCGTGGCTCAACGACCGCAACAGCCACACCGTCGTGCTGGACCTGAGCACCAGCGCCCAATTTGTCAAAGCACACATCCAAAACGCCTGGTGGGTCTTGCGCTCTCAACTCAAGGCCAGCCTTGACAAGGCACACAAAGGACATCGGTACGTGCTGACTTGCCAAGACGGCAGCGTCTCACGCTACGCCGTGGCCGATGTGAAAGCCTTGGTCAAAACAGGAATTGACGTCGTGTGGCTGGAAGGCGGCAATGCGGCCTGGGTCAGCGCAGGCCACAAACTGCATCCCGGCGACAGCCAACTGGGCGCCGAGCGCATCGACCGCTACCGCCGTCCTTACGAAGGCACCGACAATCCCGTGGCAGCCATGCAAGGCTACTTGGACTGGGAGTTCGGCTTGGTCGATCAACTCGCACGCGATGGCACTCACCATTTCAGGGTGATTTAAAAGCTTGCTAAAGTCTCGCCCTGATTTCTTTTTCAAACAC
>CAIYFE010000315.1 GCA_903925445.1 uncultured Burkholderiales bacterium
AGGCGATGAACGCGCTGAACTCAAAGAAGCGATGGATCAGTTGGAATACCCCAACGGCATGTCCATCATTGCACGCACCGCAGGCATTGGCCGCAGCGCGCCTGAGTTGCAATGGGACTTGAACTACTTGCTCAAGTTGTGGACCGCCATTGACGGCGCGACCAAAACCAAAGGCGCTTTCTTGATTTACCAAGAATCGAGCTTGGTGATTCGCGCCATCCGCGACTACTTCAACAATGACATCGGCGACATCTTGATCGACACCGATGACATTTACGAGCAGGCGCAACAGTTCATGGCGCACGTCATGCCCGAGCATGCTGCCCGTGTGAAGCGCTACTCCGACGAAACGCCTTTGTTCTCGCGTTTCCAAATCGAACACCAAATTGAGTCGGCCTATGCCCGCACGGTCACGCTGCCCAGCGGTGGCGCCATCGTGATCGACCACACCGAAGCCTTGGTGTCGGTGGACGTCAACTCGGCGCGCGCCATCAAAGGCGGCGACATCGAAGAAACCGCAACCCGCACCAACCTCGAAGCCGCTGACGAAGTGGCGCGACAAATGCGTTTGCGTGACTTGGGTGGCTTGATCGTCATTGACTTCATTGACATGGACGAAGCGCGCAACCGCCGCGAAGTTGAAAACCGCTTGCGCGAAGCACTGCGCCAAGACCGCGCCCGTGTGCAATTTGGCACCATCAGCAAATTTGGCTTGATGGAGATGAGCCGCCAACGCCTGCGCCCTGCGCTGTCCGAAGGCGCGTCCATTCCTTGCCCCCGTTGCGGTGGCTCGGGCCATGTGCGCGACACCGAAAGCTCCGCGCTGCAAATCTTGCGGATCATTCAAGAAGAGTCGATGAAAGACAACACCGCAGCGGTTCACGCGCAAGTGCCTGTCGAAGTGGCTTCTTTCTTGCTCAACGAAAAACGCACTGAGATCGCCAAGATCGAAATTCAGCAACGCATCAATGTGTTGCTGGTGCCCAATAAATCGTTGGAAACGCCCAACTACAAACTCGAACGCTTGAAGCACGACGATCCTCGTTTGGACAAGATCGAAGCCAGCTACAAGATGGTCGAAGAGTTCGAAGATCCCACCGCTGTGACGCGTCGCTCGCAAGAGCCCACCAACAAGCAAACGCCCGTCATCAAAGGCGTTTTGCCCGATGCGCCAGCGCCACAAGTCGAACCCAAAGCTGCACCTGTGGCCAAAGCCAAGCCACAAGCGCCGGCTGAAAAGGGCTTTTTCAGTTGGCTCAAAGGTTTGTTCAGCAGCGACAAAAAAGACGAACCCAAAGCCTCCGACAAAAAACCATCCGACAAAAAAGACGAACGTCGCGAAGGCCGCAATGCCCGCAACGAAGGCGGTCGTGGTCGCGGTGGACGCAATGCGCGCAACGGTGAAAGCCGTGGCGAAGGTCGCAACGAAGGTCGTGGTGAGCGCAACGAAGGACGCAACGGCAACGAAGCCCGCGGCGAATCACGCAACGCCGATCGCACCGAGCGTCCCAACGAAGGACAAGGTCAAGGCCGCGGCCCGCGTCAAGATCGCAACAACCGCACGCAGCGCCCCAACGCGGATGCGCAAAACGCACGCTCCAGCGAAAACGCAGACAACGCCAGCCCTGAAGCGCAAGCCGAAGTACGCGCCAAAGCGCGCAACGAACGCATTGCCCGCGAAGAACGAGACGACCAACAGCCTCGCCGAGAACGTGCGCCAAGGGGTGATAACCGCCGTGGCGATCGCCCCGCACGTCACAACGAAGGCCAAGACGCGCAAGCTGCCTTGCCTTTGGCCGAACACGATGTGGCAACGCAAACCGCGCCCGTCGATTCACCAGACGCACAAGGCAACGCCAATGGCGAGCGCCGTGAACGCCGCTCACGCGACCGTTACGGCCGTGACCGTCGCGAACGTTCGCCCAGCCACAGCGGTGATGCAACGGCCAGCGCACCCTTTGTGTCGGACGAAGGCACAACCGCTGTAACTCACGAAGCGTCAGCCCCTGCGGTTGCTGCAGTCGCCGCACCTGCCGCGCCATCGCGCGGCATGCCCAAGGTGCAGGCCTTCACGTTGTTGGTCGAGGACTTGCAGCAAGTGGCTCGCAGCAGCGGCTTGGAATGGGTCAACTCCAACCCCGAACGTGTGGCTGCGGTGCAAGCAGCGATTGCTGCCGAACCCAAACCCGTTCATGTGCCACGTCAACGACCACCCGCCGTGGTGTTGGACGAAGGTCCTTTGATCTTGGTAGAGACTCGCAAAGACCTTTGATCTGGCGAGACGGTGTGATCGGTGTTTAACCGATCACCACTTCAGCGGCGCGTTTCCAGCACAACTGGGCACGCGCCGTTTCTTCTTTGTGCTCGGCCAACAAGGCCAAGGTACGCCAAGCTTGGCGCTGCATTTCTGGGTATTGCAGATGCTCGGCGGCTTGCTCGAGCATTTGTTGGGCTTTGCCCCACAGCGCGTGTTGCCAACACACCATGCCCGCCAAATATTGCAACTCAGCCCAACGTGGGTAGGCCAGTCGCGCCCCTTCGATGCTGGTGAGCCATTCGCTGTCTTTGGGCATGGCCGTCAAAGTTTGCGCCAACAGATGCACCAAGCGGTAACGCACCACGGGCGTCAAGCTGTCGGGTTGCTGCAGCATGCGATTCCAAAGCGGTGTGAGCCACGGCATGACGGCCTGCGCTTCACCACTGAACTTGAGCATGCGTTGCGCCGCATGCAATGCGACTTCGCTCATGTCGCGTTCTTGCGCGTCTAGGCTGCTCCATGCGCGCTGCAGTTGTGCAGCGTCTTGCGCTTCGTTCAAAGTCGCGACCGCCAATTCACGCACCAAGCTATGCGCGGCAGTGCTCGAAAAAGCACCATGCTTGGCCAACAAACGCGCGGTATCAAGCGCCAGCAAATATTGCTTATCCAAGCGCGTGGCTTTGAGTCGCAGGCGCAGCGTCAAGGTGCGACGCGCCGTGCCGTGACGCAATCCATTGAGCCACTCCAGCGCCAACGGTGCATTGCGATCGCGCAACGCCCAGCGGGCTGCGCGCAAGCGGGTGGCTTCCACCACATCTTGAACCGACTCGCCCAGATGGCGCTCGGCAATGTCCAGCACGGCTTGCAAATGTGACTCGCGTCGCTCTTGATCGCTCAAGGCTTGCGCGCTTTCGGCGGCCAACAAATGCGCCAAGGCGCGCAACTGAGTGGCATGGCGCGGCAAGGCATCGTCAAACCGATGGTGTTGCGCCAACGCTTGCTCCAAGTCCAAAGCTTTTTGTGCCGATTTGCCCGAGCGCACATAACGCCCCGTGAGCAGTTGCACCATGGCGTCCAAAAGGGCTGCGTGCATGGCGCGCTCTTTTTGCTGCAAGCGCCAGCGCTTGGCTTGTTGCGGTAAATCGAGCAACGCCGACAGCGCGCGCAAGGCCAAATGCAAAATCACAAACAAAGCCGTCAACAAAGCCAGCGCCAGATTGAGCGAGACATCCACGCGATAAGGCGCCCAAAACACCGTCACCGTGCTGTGATTGCTTCCCGCCAACAAGGCGCTGGCCACGGCAACACCAAACAAACCGACCAACCACAATGCGGCTCTCATGTCATCGCCCCGCTGCAGCTGTGGTGAGTGCGGTCAACGTGTCGTCGATGCGAGGCAACTCGGTTTGTTTGGCTTGCTCTAAAACTTCGCGTGCCAGCGTCAAGGTGGTCTGGCCTTGGCGTGAACTGGTGTCAAAGTACTTGAGCAACTCTTGGTTGACTTGGGTCAGGTCAGAACGCGCCACATCTAAATGCCGCGCCAGCAAACTCAGGCGCGCATTGAGCAAGCGCAGCTTGAGGTTTTCGCGCACAAAGTAGCTTTGATCGGGTGCCAACAAGCTGGCTTCGGGTTGATCGACGCGGCTGATGCGCACCAAATCGCGCACATTGCCCAACAGTTCTTGCGCGGTGCGCTGCCACCAGCTCAAACTGATGGCGCGTGCCCAACTGCTTTGGTCTGCTGGGGCTGCGGCCGCTTCTTTGGTGCGTGTGCCCACCGCGTTGAGCAAAGGCAACTCGTTGACCGCTCGCACGAGTTCGTCGACTTTGAGCAACAAGCCCGGCGTGTCCGTGACTGCGGCAGCTTTGATGCGATCGGTATCGCGCAAAATCGCGCGCAGCACAGGCGCTAAGCGCGGTTGCGCAACTTTGTTCAAGCGCTGCTCTGCCGATTTGAGCGCCGCCAGCAACGGCTGCACGCTGCCTGTGAGTTGGGACTGCTGCAAAGCCAGCCGCACGGCTGAATCGATGTCCACCACCAAGTTCTCGTCGCGCGAACGCGACAAGCTTTGCATCAATTCTTCGAGCTGGCTGCGTTGCAAGGCCACCTCGCTGAGTTTGGCCTCCATCACCGCCAACTGCGCGGCAGTTTCGCGCGACAAGTCTTGCGCCTGCTTGGCGCTGAGGCGCGCCTCCATTGCCTGGCTGCCCGAGTCAGCGGTTTGTTTGGCCAACTGCTCTTGGATGTTGCTCAATTTGAACCACATCAGCCCCGAGCCCATCGCGCCAGCGGCGGCCAACACGAACACCGCGTAACGGACAAATTTTGGATTCACCCGCGAAGCACGCACGGGCACCTTGGGATCGGCGAGTGCCGCTGCTGCATCTTGGCTGACGTTGTCTGAATTCATGCACAGATTCTAGGACCTGAGCCTGCACCGTCCATTCGCCAAGCTTTGCGCTTTGATGAGCCTCACTCAAAGACTGACAAAGCGTGACTCGATGCTTGCATCGTATGCATATGTAATACTTTTAATTTAATAAATACGCAAAACAAATCATTGAATGAGCTATAAATATTTATTAATTGCAAAATCAAGCGTTCTATTTCGCTCTGTGGCGCAGAGTTTGATTGCTTTTGGATTCGCACACGCATGCGCTTGGGGGCAGGTCGAGCCAAGCAATACAAAAACGAGCGTTTGGAATCTAGAAACCGGATTTGATTCGTGGGTGCTATCGCCATCGGCTCAACAAGACACGCTGCCCGACTACATCGAAGACAACGCCAATTTGTTGTTGGTCAACTCACACACGGCCTGGCAATACAAGAACCAGTCGCCCTACCTGCGGCTCATGGGTGAAGCCAACTTGACCCAACACCTCACGTTCAGCGTGCGCGCACGCGCCGATCAGCAAGTGGGCACACGGGTGGATGCGCTGCAAGTGCAATATGAAATTTCGCCGCAATTGGGTCTGCGAGCAGGGGTTGCGGAATACAAAACCAGTTGGTGCAAAAGCTACGACACCGATTCGGCTTGGATCCAAGAAATAGACGCGCCCTGCTCAACGGAGTTGTTCGAAGACGTGACAGGCGGCGCGCCGGGCGCACAAATTTACACACGGCAAACATGGGGCGACTACTTTGTGCAAACCCAGCTGGGACTGTACCGACCGCAATGGTTGGGCTATGACCCGCAAGAGTTTGGATTCGCCGTTCCCAGCAAGCAATTTCAGGTGCAAGGCAACGACAAATGGGGCGTCAGCTTGAACGCGCTGAACTTAGAGCAAGGCACTGAATTCAGGGCCGCCTACATCCACGCCAAGCAAAAAGCGTACAGCCCGGAGCCAAACATTCAGGGACGCACGCACCAAAGTTATGGCCTGATTTATTTGGCCGCTGAAGTGGCTGTGAATTCCAGCACCAAGCTTCGCCTCACCCACACGCGACAAGATTTGCATCAAACCTGCCTGTCCAGCGTGGCCTTGTTGGGGCAATGCAATTGGAATACGCACATGCTGGCGCGTTCGAACTCGTTTGAGCTCTCGCACCAGCTCGACAGCAAAAACATCGTGGCCTTCGCGGTGAGCGCGTTTGACATGCAGTTGGAAGAGGTTTTTTTCAACCCAACTTTTGATTTGTCGGTGGACTACCCCAACGGTTTGGGCATTCACAACCGACGTCATGCCATTGCTTGGCGACACGAGTGGACGCCCCACATTTTCAGCGCCGTGCAGTGGATCGGTGCCAAGGCGGACTCCGTCAACTTTGACACGCATGTGCCGTCCAACGCCAAGGCCATGGGCTTTCGGCTGGCCTACAGGTATTGACATGAAATCTTGGCTCGCCCAACTCTGTGCAGCGCTGGCCTTGGCCGGATGTGGCGCTGGGGACGGCATTTCTGCCAAAGACAGCGTGCCTTTGAATGCCTATTTGCAGATTTGGAAACCCATTCAAAACGATTGTTTCAGCGCATTGGATGGCAATGGGCAACCCTACTTTTACAAAGAATACGGCTTGGAGCTGGCGTTGCAAGACCTGACCACGGTCTACCAGTTTTTTTCGGACGCTACTTGCGCTGTGATGGTGGGCGACTTGGCGCTGCGCTACGACTTGACATGGCAAATCAGCCCCTTGGGGACACAACCTCGGTTTGTGAAAATCGACGCGTTCAATGGCCGCGCCATTCGCAGCGACTTCTTGAACGCTCAAGTCCCCGACATTGCCATCGTCACGACTTACAAAGACATTTTGTTCACCCGCGATGGGTTGCTCTACGCTGCCGATCCGACCGCGCCCTATGACGCACAAGGATTTCCAAGCGCCATCCATCCTGTGGCTCTTTTTTTCGCACAGTGAACCGTCAAGCCAAGTGCGCCAACAAATCTGACAACGAAGGTCGAATGACTTCACATTGGCCAAACCCCAGTTGGTGGGCGACAAATGCCACCCGCTCATGGGTGGCCAAAGCCAGGGCTTGCGACCAATCTTGCTGCGGCATCAACACCGACAAATGCTTTACTGCTTGCGAGCTGGTCAACAACCACAGACTGCCGTCGTGCGCAGCGGTGCGCGCCAACTGTTGCTGCGCCAGCGTCCAATTCGGCACGGCACGCTGGTAGGCCACCAGCCACGCCACGGGCACGCCTTGGTCTTGCAACTGCTGAGCCAGCCAATCCCGCCCTGCGCCTTGGGCTGCGCCATCCAAAGCATCACCGCCACGCACGATGAGCACGGGCGCGTGGCCTTGGACAGAATTTTTGACCACTTGCCACAGGGCTTCAGAATCAAACTGCGCGGCGTCTTCTGGAGGACTGATCACGCAAGTCTGGGGTACGCCGGCGCGCAACAAGGCCTGACGCGTGCCGGGTCCGGTTGCCCAACACACGGTCGCGTTGGATGCAAGGGTGGTCGCAGGTCGTTGGGCAAAAAACATTTGCACGGCTTGAGCGCTGACAAACATCACCGCTTGCCAACTGTCCCAGCGCTGCCAAGCCGCCTGCAAAGGGGCTGGGTCGGCCACGGGGTGGATGTCAATCAAAGGCAAAGACAGCGCATCGTGTCCTGCTGCTTGAAGGTCTTGCAACCAAGCCTGCGCTTGCGCCGCCGGACGGGTGACGATCAAGCGCATCGCGGGCAATCAGGCCGCGCCTTGCGCACGCAATTGCGCCGCCACGGCGTCGCCCAAGGCCTGAGCGGTGGCGAAGGCAGAGGCATCTTGCAAAGCAATGGCCTGAGTGGCGGCTGCGCGCACCAATACCGGCGCGCCCATTGGATCGCCCCAAGCCGCTTCCAGCTTCAACACGCCGTCACGCCAAGTGGCATGCGCGGCCAAGGGCATCGAACAACTGCCGCCCATGGCGCGACTGACGGCGCGTTCGGCAGTCACCGCCAAGTGGGTAGAGGCATCGGCCAAAGCCGCCAACACGTGGATGACATCGCTTTGCTCGCTGCACACCTCAATGCCCAAAGCGCCTTGTCCAGCGGCAGGCAGCATTTCGGTGACGTCAAAAATATGGCGGATGCGCTGCGCCAGCCCCAAGCGCTTCAAGCCAGCAGCGGCCAGCACGATGCCGTCGTACTGGCCTTCGTCGAGTTTGCGCAAGCGGGTGTCCAAATTGCCGCGCAAAGGCTCGATCCTCAAATCGGGGCGCAAAGCGCGCAACAACACCGTGCGTCGCAAACTGGATGTGCCCACGACAGCGCCTTGGGGCAGATCTTGCAGCCGCGCGTATTGAGAAGACACCCACGCATCGCGGGGATCTTCGCGCTGCATGACACACGCCAACACAAAGCCCTCGGGCAAGTCCATGGGAACGTCTTTGAGGGAATGCACCGCCAAATTCGCGCGTCCCTCTTGCAAAGCCACTTCCAGCTCTTTGACAAACAGCCCTTTGCCGCCGACTTTGCTCAGCGAACGGTCCAAAATTTGATCGCCCTGCGTGGTCATGCCCAACAACTGCACGCTGTGCCCCATGCGTTGCAACAAATCCTGAACATGTTCAGCTTGCCACATGGCCAAGCGGCTTTCGCGGGTGGCGATGGTCAGGGACAAGGAAAGATTGGGCGCGGTGGACAAGGCAAATCACTCGTTGAATCAGCAACCGCAAATGTTAGCAGGCAGGATGGGTGCGCCAAGCCCGATAAAATCAGCCTCTATGTCTACAAACCAACTCGATAAAAAATCCCAAGCCTGGTCGGCGCTTTTTTCTGAACCCATGAGCGAGTTGGTCAAGCGCTACACCGCCAGCGTGTTTTTTGACCAACGCTTGTGGCAAGCCGACATCACCGCCAGCTTGGCGCATGCCGAAATGCTGCAAGCCCAAGGCATCATCGCAGCGGCTGATTACGCTGCCATCCAAAAAGGCATGGCGCAAATTTGGACCGAAATTGAAAACGGCCAATTCGAGTGGAAACTCGATCTGGAAGACGTTCACCTCAACATCGAAGCGCGACTGACGCAGCTCATTGGTGACGCCGGCAAACGCTTGCACACCGGGCGCAGCCGCAACGACCAAGTGGCGACCGATGTGCGCCTGTGGTTGCGCTCTGAGATGGACTTGATCCTCGATTTGCTGGTGGACTTGCAAAAGTCCTTGGTGGCCGTGGCCGAAAAAAATATCGACGTCATCTTGCCTGGCTTTACCCATTTGCAAGTCGCGCAACCCGTGAGCTTTGCCCACCACTTGCTGGCCTACGTTGAAATGTTTGCCCGGGACGCCGAACGCATGGCGGATGTGCGCCGACGCACCAATCGCTTGCCCTTGGGCAGCGCCGCATTGGCCGGCACCACCTACCCCTTGGATCGCGAACGCGTGGCGCGCACGCTGGGCATGGTGGATGAACAGGGCCAGGCCCAAGTCTGCCAAAACAGCTTAGATGGCGTGAGCGACCGCGACTTTGCCATTGAATTCACCGCCGCTGCCTCGCTGTGCATGGTGCACATCAGCCGCTTGAGCGAAGAGCTGATCTTGTGGATGAGCCAAAACTTTGGCTTCGTCAAAATTGCCGATCGCTTCACCACCGGCAGTTCCATCATGCCGCAGAAAAAAAATCCCGACGTGCCCGAACTCGCGCGGGGCAAAACGGGTCGCGTGGTGGGTCATTTGATGGGGCTGATCACCCTCATGAAAGGCCAACCACTGGCCTACAACAAAGACAACCAAGAAGACAAAGAGCCCCTCTTTGACACCGTTGACACCCTCAAAGACACCTTGCGCATCTTCAGCGAAATGGTGGGCGGCCAAACCAACCCCGCCACGGGCGTCAAAGAAGGCGGCATCACCGTCAACCCAGAGGCCATGCAAGCAGCCGCACAAAAAGGCTACGCCACCGCCACCGACTTGGCCGATTACTTGGTCAAAAAAGGCCTGCCCTTTCGCGATGCCCATGAAGTGGTCGCGCACGCTGTCAAAACTGCGCAACAAGCAGGCAAAGACTTGTCTGAGCTGCCCTTGGCCACGTTGCAACAGTTCAATGCAACCATCGAGCAAGATGTGTTTGAATGCCTCAGCTTGGCTGGTTCGCTCAATGCCCGCAACACCTTGGGCGGCACAGCTCCGGCGCAAGTTCGACAACAAATTGCCCGCCACCATGCTCGTTTGACACACTGAGCATGACCGACACCCGCCGCACGCAACGCCAAGCCCTACACGCCATCGCCGTCTTTGAGGCGATCAAGGGCGTGGCCGCTTTGGCGGCACTGATTGGCGTGGTGGACTTGATGCACCAAGACATCAAAGCGCTGGTCATGGCCTTGATCGGTCGCTTTGGGCTTTCTCCTGAAGGCCACTATTCGACTTTGTTGCTGCACTACGCCGAGTTGATTCCACAAGCCAACCTCACGCAAATCGTGGAGTTGGCGCTGGCTTATGTCTTTTTGCGCTTTTTAGAAGCCTATGGCTTGTGGAAAGACAAGGTGTGGGGCGAGTATTTGGGCGCGCTGTCGGGTGGCATTTATATTCCCTTTGAGCTGCGCCATTGGCTGCTTCAACCCGATTGGATTTCGGCATTGACCTTGCTTTTCAACTGCCTGATCGTGGCCTATTTGGTGATTGTTTTGATGCGAAAACGCGCGCATGTTCACCCGCAAAGAATAAGCTGAACTCGCTCAAAATTTAAGTTTTCAATTGTTTTTTAGTATTTATTAATACATTTTAAAAATAGAATGGCGTCATGTATTCGACGCCTGAATCGCAAACAAAACCCAGATCGCATCACCTCAAGCCCGTCATCCTTCACATCGGATTGACCTTGTTGAGTTGGCAAATTCACCCCACCGCGTGGGCCGATGAAAACAATTCAAAAGCCAACGACCCTTGGAGCTATGCAGTGGGCATGGATTTTTGGTCGCTGTCACCATCGGCCAAAGAAAATACCTTACCCAGTTATGTCGAAGAAAACTCCAATTTATTGCTGCCCAACTCTTACGACACTTGGAAATACAAAAACGCATCGCCTTTCCTAAGAATCAACGGGAATCAAAATTTAAGCCGTGATTTGAGCTTTCATGTCAAAACACGTGCAGACCAAACCATGGGGGTGCGCGTGGACGAATTCAATTTTCAGTGGGAAATTTCTCCCCAACTTGGCCTTCGCGCGGGGGTTGTGGAATATAAAACCAGCTGGTGCCAAACCTATGAAACCGATTCCGCTTGGATGCGCGAAACAGATTCCATGTGCGCCACCAAACAATTTCAAGACGTCACGGGTGGGGCACCTGGATTACAAATTTATACCAATATTCCGAGCAACGATTACGTCATACAAACCTCGTTTGGCATTTACGATCCCTTGCTTTTGAAATATGCGCCCACGGAATACGGCAATTCAATCCCGACAGCCAAAGAATTCCATGTCACTTCTAATAAAAAATGGGGCGTCAATTTCAATGCGGTCAATATTGAAAATGGCGCTGAATTTCGTGCATCTTATTTGCGTGCCAATCAAAGCGGAATGGCGCCAGATTCCAGCATTCAAGGCCACAGCCAACAAACTTATGATTTGATTTATTTGGGCGCTAATTTTTTAATCACGACCAATACGCGCCTCAAATTCACAGCGAGCCAAAGATCTCAATTTATAGAAACACATTCCGCATGGGATGACAACTTCAATTACAACGAAAAAATAAAAATCACAACCAAGACGCTTGAAATGACGCACCAATACGACAGCCAAAACACATGGGCTGCTTCGTTTAGCAAAATTTATGCAACGTTATTTGATGCCAATTTTTTTGGCCTCGATGGCAGCTACCAAGGCACCTTGGATACGGCCATCATCGTACCAACCAATTTGTATGGTCTGACTTGGCGACACAATTTCAGTCAAGGCTTTTTCTCTGTTTTGCAATACACCCACAGCCAAGCAGGAACTTGGACCTCCACCAATGCCTCCGAGTTAAGTCAAGCCTACTTCCCCAGCTACGGCCACGCCATCGGTGCGCGGCTTGGTTACCAATATTGAGTGCTTTTCGGCGAATTTAATTAATTTCAAGGCCAAAAGGTCAGACTTCACAAGTCGAATCGTCAAGCTCGGGCTAATATCCTCCTCATACCAAAGGAGACTTGTGACATGCCCGTGATCACCAACATCGAAGACTTACGTGTTTTGGCTCAAAAACGCGTGCCCCGCATGTTTTATGACTATGCCGATTCGGGCAGCTGGACAGAAAGCACGTACCGCGCCAACGAAAGCGATTTTCAAAAAATCAAGTTGCGCCAGCGCGTGGCAGTCAACATGGAAGGTCGCAGCACGGCCACCCAAATGATCGGCCAAGACGTGGCCATGCCCGTGGCGATTGCGCCCACCGGTTTGACCGGCATGCAGCACGCCGATGGCGAAATTTTGGCCGCCAAGGCTGCGCGCAAATTTGGCGTGCCTTTCACGCTGTCCACGATGAGCATCTGCTCCATCGAGGATGTGGCTCAACACGCTGGTGAAGGGTTTTGGTTTCAGCTGTATGTGATGAAAGACCGCGCTTTCATTGAGCGGCTGATTGACCGCGCCAAAGCCGCCAACTGCAAAGCCTTGGTGCTGACGCTGGATTTGCAAATTTTGGGACAACGCCACAAAGACTTGAAAAACGGCTTGTCGGCTCCGCCCAAATTGACACTGGCCAACCTCCTCGACATTGCCAGCAAACCGCGCTGGGCGCTGAACATGCTGGCCACGCCGCGTCGCCAATTTGGCAACATCGTGGGGCACGTCAGCGGTGTGAGCAACATGGGCTCACTGTCGGCTTGGACGGCGCAGCAATTTGACCCCGCCTTGAACTGGGGCGATGTCGCGTGGATCAAAGAGCGTTGGGGCGGCAAGCTGATTTTGAAAGGCATCCAAGACGTCGAAGATGCGCGTTTAGCGGTGCAATCGGGTGCCGACGCCTTGATCGTCTCCAACCACGGCGGTCGCCAACTCGACGGCGCGCAAAGCAGCATCGAAGCCTTGCCCAGCATCGTGGCCGAAGTCGGCTCACACATCGAAGTTCACATGGACGGCGGCATTCGCAGCGGTCAAGACGTGCTCAAAGCGATGGCCTTGGGCGCCAAGGGGACTTACATCGGGCGCTCCATGCTCTACGGTTTGGGCGCGATGGGCGAAGCAGGCGTCAGCAAGGCCTTGCAAATCATCCACAACGAGCTGGACTTGAGCATGGCGTTTTGTGGTCGCACACAAATGGCGCAGGTGGACCGTTCGATCTTGTTGCCCGGCACATTTCCAACGGTGTAAAGCTACAAAACCGCAAAAAATGGCCTCAGAACTGAGGCACACTTGCTGCTTATGCAAGAAAACTCTACCCCTACTCCCACGGCGGGCGTCAGCGCTTGGTGGCGCGGCCTGTCCGTCACCTTGGCCTTGATCTTGATTTTGGGCTGCGCGACCGCCATCAGCATGTTCGAGCAACTCCAAGCGCAAATTCATCATGCAGAAAAGCGTTTGAGCGACATTCCACAAATTCAATTTGTGAGCGTGATGTCTGGCGAAGAAGGCAAAGCAGAAATCTTGGTGACCTTCAGCCCCAAACTCAAAAGCATGCAAGTGCAGCGCTTGACCCAACTGCGCGAAAACAGCGAGCAAAGCCTGCATTTGTGGGCTTTGTCCAAAGACGAGGCGCCCATTTTGTTGGGCGTGCTCACCAGCCGTTATGCCACGCAGCAGCTCGAAGTTGAGCCCAAAGCGCTGGAAGGCGCCACACAATTGGGCTTGAGCGTTGAGTCACGCGACAAAGGCCCCATCGATGGCAAACCGCGCCAGCCTTGGTTGTTCAAGGGCTGGTGGGTTCAAAAAGCGATTTGATTCAAGACCGCTCGCTCCAAGGCACGCCCCCAGTCGCCCAATTTTGACGCACGATGTCAAAGAACAACACGTCCACAGACTCTGGCTTGCTGCCCAAGGTGTCTACGCAAGCTTGGGTCAGGGCTTGGGCGAGTTCTTTTTTCTGTTCGGGGGTGCGGCCTTCTAGCAATTCAACGCGAATGGTCGGCATAGGTTTCTCCTTGTTTTGAAAATGTCAGCGATTATGCGACGCATCGCCCACTTGGACATGGATGCTTTTTATGCATCGGTCGAGTTGCTGCGTTATCCGCAACTCAAAGGCTTGCCGGTTGTCATTGGCGGGGGGCGACGACGCGAAGACGATGTGCTGGGCAAATTGCGCGAGGTGTATCCCGAGCACGATTGGTCGGCCGAGCGCTTGCATGAAATTCCAGTTGATTTTTTTCCTCGCCTGCAAGGCTACAGCGGACGCGGGGTGATCACCACCGCCACTTACGCGGCACGCCAATTTGGGGTGGGCTCGGCCATGGGTTTGATGAAAGCGGCCAAGCTCTGCCCGCAAGCGATTTTGTTGCCGGTGGACTTTGATCAATACCGCCATTACTCGCGCGAGTTCAAACGCATCATCACCGACATCGCGCCTGTGATGGAAAACCGTGGCGTGGACGAGGTCTACATCGACTTCACCGATGTGGCGGGCGGACAGCGCGAGGGCGGTCGGGTGTTGGCGCGTTTGATCCAAAAAAGCATTTTTGACGCCACCGGCTTGACCTGCTCCATTGGCGTGGCACCCAACAAGTTGCTGGCCAAGATGGCCAGTGAGTTCAACAAACCCAACGGCATTTCCATTGTCTTGCCAGACGATTTGGCAGCGTTGGTCTGGCCCTTGCCGTGCCGAAAGATCAATGGCATTGGCCCCAAAGCCGAAGCCAAACTGTTGCAACATGGCATTCAAACCATTGGCGAGTTGGCGCAACGCGAGCGCGTCTGGTTGATGGAAAACTTCGGCAAAAGTTATGGCGCTTGGTTGCACGATGCGGCCCACGGCAAAGACGACCGTCCGGTTGAAACCCACAGCGAGCCCGTCAGTTTGAGCCGCGAGACCACCTTTGAGCGCGATTTGCATGCGGTGCGCGACCGCGAGGAATTGGGCCGCATCTTCACACGCTTGTGCGAGCAACTCGCCAACGATTTACAGCGCAAAGGCTATGTAGGCAAAACCATCGGTGTGAAGTTGCGGTACGACAATTTCCAAAGCGTCACGCGCGACCACACATTGGATCGACACACCGACCAAGCCCCACGCATTCGACAAACGGCGGGGCAATGCTTGAAACGCGTTGACTTGACGCGGCGCATCCGCTTACTGGGCGTGCGCGTTGGGTCGTTGCAAAAAACGGGAACTACTGACGCGCCGTACGAACATTCACAGGCACAGCTTTGGGATGGCTCGTTCGCCACGGATTGATATCCAAGCCACCGCGTCGCGTGTAACGCGCGTACACCTCTAGGCGCAGCGGCTGACAGCGGCGTTGGATGTCCATGTAAATGCGCTCAACGCACTGCTCGTGAAATTCGTTGTGATTTCTAAAACTCACGATGTACGCCAACAAACCCGCTTGATCGATTTGCGGCCCGCTGTAGCTGATGCGCACGCTGCCCCAATCGGGTTGCCCTGTCACCAAACAATTGCTTTTGAGCAGGTTGCTGGTGAGGGTTTCGGTCACTGGCGCGTCGTCAAAATTGGCGCGCAAGAAATCGGGCGTTGGTTCAAAGTGAGTGCATTCCAAATCGAGCCGATCCAAGTTGACGCCATCCATTTCGTGAATGGGCTCGCGGTCAAATTGCTCGGGCAAGATGATTTGAACGCCCACGCTGGATTTGACAGCTCCGCCTTGCCAAATCGCGGCGCTCAAATCTTCGCGCAAACGCTGTTGCAACTCGCTCATGTCGCCTAAGCGCGTGTTGTTGAAACTGTTGAGGTAGAGCTTGAAAGACTTGCTCTCAATGATGTGGCTCGATTCCGCAGGAATGGTAAAACGTGCCAACGCGACTTGGGGCTTGCCGCGCAGGTTGAGCCAACTCAACTCATAGGCCGTCCACAAATCAGCCCCCATGAAGGGCACTTGGCCGTGAATGCCAATTTCTTCTCGCTTGCCTTGACGAGGAATAGGAAACAGCAAAGCCGCATCGTATTGATCGACGTAAGCCGAGGCTTTGCCCAGTTGCGATTGTTCAGGGGTATTCATAGGTCCCATTGTCAGCGACGAAAGACCAGGCGATCGGGCAACGAAACCTCTGGCGCATAGGCGTAGCCGTCTGAATCAAAGCCCTCCAGGCCTTTGGGCGTTTTGACCTGGTGCGCAATGGCATACCGCGCCATCAAGCCGCGCGCACGCTTGGCAAAAAAGCTGATGACTTTGTATTGGCCGTCTTTGGCATCTTCAAACACGCATTCAATCACGCGTGCTTTGAGGGTCTTCAAGTCCACCGACTTGAAATACTCTTGCGAGGCCAAGTTGATCACGATGGGGGTTTTGTCTTGCGCCAAACGTTCATTCAAATAGGCGGCGATGTCCGATCCCCAAAACTTGTACAAATTGGCACCTTTGGGATTGGCCAAGGGTGTGCCCATTTCGAGGCGATACGGTTGCATCCAGTCCAAGGGTCGCAAGACACCGTACAAGCCGCTGAGAATTGCCACGTGGTCTTGTGCCCACGCCAAATCTTTGGGTTGGAGGGTTTTGGCGTCCAGGCCGTCGTACACATCGCCGTTGAAGGCCAACACCGCTGGCTTGGAATTTTTGGCCGTGAACTTGGGCGTCCACGCCTGGTAGCGCGCCACATTGAGCGCAGCCAACTTGTCGCTCAAGCTCATCAGACTGGCCACCTCTTGGGGTGACTTGGTTTTGAGAAGGTTGATCAAGGCGCTGGATTGCTTGACAAACAAAGGTTGTGTGTGCGGCACATCCCCCGCAGGCGTGTCGTAATCCAAGGCTTTGGCGGGTGAGAGTAAGAACAGCATGGTTAACTCAAATCGTTCACAAGACTGGCCAAGGTCGAACCCGCCACATCGGTATGCGCTTGGTAATGCGCGTGATCACACCCCACCCGAACGCCAGCCCCCGATTGGGCTGACGCACACATGGCAGGGGTCAATTCGAATCGCACAAAATGAACGGCTGAAGTTTTTTCGGCGTTCTCCCGATCCAGGTCTTCGTCGGCGATGGCGTAGACGGGGTCGTGCCCTTGAACCTGCACATACATGCGGTCTTCAATGCCTTTGAGCTGCGCCAATTCGCGCTTGCGCACTTGAGCGTCTTCGTACTCAATCAGCAAAGTGCCTTTCCAGTTGTGACCGTCGGGCACCAGCGGTGCGTAGGCTTGGACTTCTTGGACGATACCTTCGGGTTCAAAGGTTTTTTCGATGCGCAGCATTTCTTGAATTTGGTAGCGAACCGTTGCCTCGTCTTCAAACTGCAAGTTCAAGTGCTCACCCACGCGCACGCTGCGCAACTTGCGATGCGCCATGATCTGTGGCTGGTTGAGCTTGCGCCACTTGGCGTAGTCCTCCAAAGACATGAGGTTGTCTGCGCTGATGCGTGCGTTCAATGGCATGACTTGCGCCTTTCAATCGGTCAATTCGTTCAACGCTTTTTGGTAGCGATTGGCATGAGAACGCTCGGCTTTGGCCAAGGTTTCAAACCAGTCCGCAATCTCATCAAAGCCTTCTTCGCGGGCGGTTTTTGCCATGCC
>CAIYFE010000316.1 GCA_903925445.1 uncultured Burkholderiales bacterium
ACACCGCCAAGCAATTGATCGACCGTGCTTTGCAAGCTCAACTCGCGCCCATCACAGCGCAAGACGTGTTGGCGTTGAACCAACGCGTGCACGCCTCGCTTTGATCACGGCAATTCCAAGTTATCCGCTGCGCTGGCATTGCGCGGGCCAATGACGCCCAAACGCGCTTTGAGCGATTGCGGCTGTCCGGTGATCAGCGCCGCATAGTTGGTTGTGTTGGCGAGCACTTTTTTCACGTAATCACGGGTTTCATTGAAGGGAATGTTTTCTGCCCAAATGGCGCCCTCCAAATTGGGGCCATCGCCATCGTTGGGCGCGCGCCAGCGGCGAGCTCGACTTGGACCTGCGTTGTAAGCAGCAGCTGCCAAAGGCATCGAGCCCTCAAAGCTATCCAACACCAGCTTTAAATAGCCTGTGCCAATCGCAATGTTGGTGTCGCGATGCCCCAATTGGTCGGGCGTGAAGCCTTGGATACCTATTTTTTTGGCCGTCCACTTGGCGGTGGCTGGCATCACTTGCATCAACCCCGAAGCACCGACTCCCGAACGCGCGTCCATCACAAAACGGCTTTCTTGTCGGATCAGACCGTACACATACGCCGGATCGAGGTTGATGTCTTTGCTGCGAGCGATGACCGCATCTTTGAACGGCATGGGGAAACGATGCTCTGCATTGAAGTCGGTTTTGGTGCGTTCGCTGGTGTTGATGCAACGGTCCCACACTTGGCTCTCGCAGGCCAATTGGGCTGCGGCACTCAACTCTCGATCGGTCATGGCGCCGCTTTGGCCTTGCATGTTGACAAAGCTCACCGCGTAGTTCCATTCGCGCACGCCCTCAGGCCGCAATCCAATTGAAATGGCGTAGAGCGCGCGTTGCAAAGACACATTGCGCTTGGCGGCATCCATTTCTTCAAAGGTAGGCGCCGCAGGAGGTACGGGCAAGGAGATTTTTCGACCCAAAGCCTCCGCCGCGAGTTGCTCATAAAAGCCCTTGGCGCTGGCAATGCTCTCTAAAGCAGCATTGGCTTCTTGCTGAATTTGGGGTGTGACTTTTTTTCGCGCCAACAACGCACGCGCACGCCAATACACCCACACGGGCATTTGACGCGCCTCCGAGCTCATGGCGTCAACCGCAGCTTCTACCACCGACCACTTGGCGGCACGCAAGGCTGCGCGGGCTTTCCAGCCCAACATGTCGTCGTTCAAGTCTTTGTCGTGCGCCACACGGTCAAAATAAACCAAGGCTTCATCGTCCAGCTGCATGGCCGATTGGCGACCAATCACGCCCCACAGCCAATGGCGTTCTTCGGTGGTCAGGTAAGGCTGCCATTTGTTTTTGAGCATTTTTGCGGCGGCATCTGGATCGGCGCTGGCCACTTTGACCAAAGCCAGCACCACCAACTCTTGGCGCACCCGCTGGGGTGCAGCAATGCTTTTCTTCAAAAAGGGCAACGGGTTGTTGTAGACCTCTTTGACCAGGTTCACCGCATCAGGCGCCACGATTTGCACCGCATTGCGAGCGGTCAAGGGGCGGCTTTGCTCCACCATCAAGCGCGCCTTGCGCCAAACATCCAATGCGCTGATGAGTTTGTAGTCAAACAAACGATCGGCCGCTAAGGTGCAACCGTCATCGGCTTCGCGCATGTTGAGCCAATTGCGTTTGACCTCTTCGGCTATGTAATTGCCATTGCGTGGACCTTTGGCGACCAATTCAATCGCCAAGGCATAGCAGCGCACCTCGCGGTCATCGCGCATGCGGTAATTGGCGTATTCGGCTTCGAAATTGCTCCAATCGCGCCGATTGCCCAGCAGTTGCAACCAGTCGTTGCGCAAACGGTCCTCTTGGTAAGTGCCGGCGTAACGCGCCAAAAAAGCCCGGATTTCATCGCTGCTGGCTTCGTCCAAGCGCGATTTGAGCTCCCAATACGCCGCCCAGGGCTCCAAAATATGACCTTTGGCCTGGGGCAACAAGCTGCTCAAACGGCGGCGATCGCCCTGCTTGAAAGCCTGCGCCATGTCGGTGATGACCGCATCGGCTCGGGCGTCTGTCGCCGCATAAACGCTGGACAGGGAAAACACGCAGCAGGTGAAAACGCCTGTAAACAATGACACAATGACTCGAAACTTCATCGCCTGATTATCTCTGTGGACAAGAAAGCTTTGCGCCAGCAGCTCATCGAAGAGCGTCTCAACATGCCCGACCGGCTGGAACGGGCCGATTTATTGCAACGCGTCATGCGCATTTGGCTCGTGGGCAGACCCGACGCTGTGATCGGTGCTTACTGGCCGATCAAAGGCGAATTCGATCCGCTGCCCGTGTTGCACCGCTGGAAAGAAGACGGCGAGTTGTGCGAACAACCGCAATTGCGTCGCATCGGGTTGCCCGTGGTCGACAAGGCTCACAAAACCTTGACTTTTCACGCTTGGTATCCCGGCTGCCCAATGGAAGAAGACGCCTACGGCATTCCCAAACCCAAGGACACTGAAATCATTTTTCCGACCCTGCTGTTTGTGCCTTGCGTGGGGTACGGCCCAGGCGGTTTTCGCTTGGGTTATGGCGGCGGCTTTTACGACCGCACCTTGGCGAGCTTGCAACCCAAACCGTTCACCGTGGGTTTGGGCTTCACCCACGGTTTTTTGCCCGACTTGATGCCTGAATCGCACGACATGCCGTTGGATGCCATCCTCAACGACAACGGCGTGGTGTGGCCCATGGCTTAACGCAGCAAACATGGCGCGTCCTAAATCAGCCACCCACGACTTCAAGCGCGATGAAATCTTAGACATCGCCGCGCAATGCTTTGCGCAAGCCAGCTACCCGGCGGCAAGCATGAACACGATTGCCACCGCGGGCGGTACCTCCAAAGCGCGGCTTTATCACTACTACGACAGCAAAGAGGCCATTTTGTTTGACCTGCTGGACCGTTACACCCAACGCTTGCTAGCCTTGATCGGCGAAACCGAAGCCGCCGCGCAACGCCGCAATTTGGACGACCGCGCGGCCTTGCACGAACTGGTGCGACGTTTTTTGCAAGAGTACGAAAGCTCCGCCACGCGCCATGTTGCCTTGTTGAGCAACATCCAATTTTTAGGCGATGCACAACGCGAATTGATCGTCTCGCGCCAACGCGACGTGGTCGCGGCCTTCACCCGCTTTTTAAAACGCGCCTACCCACAGCGTCTGACCCAAGACAACCAAACCGCGGTCACCATGATGTTGTTTGGCATGATCAATTGGACCTTCACTTGGTTGCGCCCCAACGGCCCTTTGAGCTACGGCGCTTTTGCCGATGAAGTCATTGCCATGCTGGAACACGGGCTGTCCTGAATTCACCCATCCGTAATCCGTTACGATTAGGTAAAATTCCGTTTTTCTATAAAAACCACCTCAGGAGACATGCCGCATGTCCAACGCCCCCACCAAAGCTTTCGCCAGTCAAGCCGACTTGAGCGATAAAAAAATCACTTTCGAGCAATTGAGCGTGCACTGCTGGGCTTACACCGCCGAGGGCGACCCCAACTCGGGCGTGATCATTGGCGACCAATACATCATGGTCAGCGACGCCACCGCTACGCCGGACATGGCGCGCGATTTGATCGCCAAAATTCGCACCGTCAGCGACAAGCCCATCAAATACGTGCTGCTCACGCACTACCACGCCGTGCGCGTGTTGGGTGCCAGCGCTTACGCTGCCGAAGGCGCTACCGAAATCTTGGCCAGCCGCGGCACGTACGAACTGATCGTGGAGCGCGGCGCGCAAGACATGCAAAGCGAGATCGAGCGTTTTCCGCGTCTGTTTCGCGGCGTTGAAGGCATTCCAGGCCTGACTTGGCCCACGCTGGTCATTGGCGATGGCCAGCCCGGTCGTCAAGGTTCACTGACCGTGGATTTGGGTGGCGTGAAGGTCGAAATTTGGCATCCCGGCGCAGGCCACACACGCGGCGACACGATTGCTTGGGTCGAAGCCGAACAAGTGCTGTTCAGCGGTGACTTGGTGGAATACGAAGCAGGCGTCTACACCGGTGACGCTCAACTCGAAGAATGGCCCGCCACTTTGGAAGCGCTGCGCGCATTGAACGCCCAAGCCATCGTGCCCGGACGCGGTGAAGCCATGAAAGGCCAAGCCAACGTCAACAAAGCCTTGGATTACACCAAGCGTTGGGTGGAAACCTTGTTCAAGTGCGGCAAAGAAGCGGCTGCGAAAAACCTCGACTTAAAAGCCGCCATGGCGCACACGCGCCAGAGCATGGATCCTATTTTTGGCCATGTGTTCATCTACGAACATTGCCTGCCCTTTGATGTCAGCCGCGCCTACGACGAAGCCAAGGGCATCAAAAATCCGCGCATTTGGACGGCAGAGCGCGACAAAGAAATGTGGGCCGCGCTGCAAGGCTGATCGCGCCTACTTGTTGGCAATCAGCACTTTCAAGTCAGCCTCGTACTTGCGCAAACGCTCTGCCAAGTGCTTGCGCTGCGCGGCAGAAGTGCTGTTGTGCAGCTGCGCAAAACCCTCGCAGTTTTTGAGGGTTGTGGCGTTCATGTGCGCCCGATAGCTCTCATCGGGCGAATCAAAGCCTTGGTCAATCCACACCCTGAGCAAGGCTTGCGCTTGCAGCGGTGTGCTGGCTTGCTTCATGAGCTCAAAGGTGCGCAAGCTCTCGGCCTGGCGACGCAAGCGCTCGGCATCTACTTTGTGCGGATCAAACCCCGAATGCGCCATCCATTGCGTCACCCCTTTGTTTTGTGTGGCTGATAAATCGCCGTACAAATCTTCCAGCTGATCGGCGGCTTTTGCGACTCGAAATTTCAAGCGCTTGGCGTCTGGGCCTTCCAAGAAATCTTCTCGCCAGCTTTTGTTGCTTTTTTCATAGCGCTTTTGAACATTGAGAAGTTGCGCAGCGCTCAACTGCGCCACCAACTGTGCGCTGGCGGGTTCGGCATGGTGCAACAAGTTCAATGCATGTGCTTTGGCCTCATCGATCACCAAGCAAGCTTGCGATGGCGTGATGTCGTGCGGCGCAACTTCGCGCAAGCGCTCAATCAACGCCAAATATTTGGGCAATTCGTTTTGGCGGTGCCATTGGTGAATTTCTTTCAAGGCTTGGCGGGTGAAGTCTTTTTGAGTCCCTTCAAAATCGACATAACCATCCAACCACCAATAAGTCAAATCATCGCTTTGGTTGTAAACCAGTTTGAAGGTGCTGCAAGAAGTGAGCAAGAACGCCAGGCCAAGAACCAACGCGGTCCACCCTTGACGGATAATTCTGCGATTCAAAAGGACAGATGACATGAGCGTTTTTGATGTGGTGATCATGGCTGCCGGAAAAGGCACCCGCATGAAGAGCAGTATGCCCAAAGTTTTGCACCCACTGGCGGGTAAGCCTTTGGTGCAACACGTGATCGACACCGCGCACAGTTTGCAAGCACGCCACACCATCGTCATCACAGGCCACGGCGCGGATCAAGTCGAAGCCGCCTTGCTCCAAGCCAATCCCAACGCCACCATTCAATTTGCGCGCCAAATGCCACAACTGGGCACAGGTCACGCCGTCCAACAAACCGTGCCTTTGCTGGCCGATGACGGCGTGGTGGTGGTGCTTTCTGGCGATGTGCCTTTGACACAAGCCAGCACC
>CAIYFE010000317.1 GCA_903925445.1 uncultured Burkholderiales bacterium
CAAAGACAAGGCCGAAGACGTGCGCGTCACCACGCGCTTGGTCGACTCACCCGCCTGCTTGGTCGTCCAAGACCACGGCATGTCCACCCAACTGGCGCGCATGCTCTAGCAAGCTGGGCAAGCCGCACCCGAAGTCAAGCCCATCTTGGAAGTCAATGCCGAGCACGCGTTGGTCAAAAAGCTCGACGGCTCGGTGCATTTCCACGACTTGGCGCACATCTTGTTCGACCAAGCCTTGCTGGCCGAGGGCGGTTTGCCCGAGGACCCTGCCGCCTATGTGAAACGCATCAACGCGCTTTTGGTGTAAAACCTCAGTCCATGACACACATGGACACCCTCACCGACCTCAAGGCCAACACACGCGTGTTGGCCTTTGACATTTTTGGCACCGTGGTTGATTGGCACGGCAGCATCGTGCGCGAGATGCATCAGCTCCACCCGCAAGTTGACGGCAACGCTTTTGCGCTGGCATGGCGAGCCGGCTACCAACCCGCCATGGCGCGTGTGCGCAGCGGTGAATTGGGATGGACCCGCATCGACGAGTTGCACCGCATGATTTTGGAAACCCTGTTGCCTGAATTTGGTTTGACGCATTTGAGCGAAGACCAACGCGTGCACCTCAACCGGGTTTGGCACCGCTTAGACGCTTGGCCTGACAGCGTCCAAGGCCTCACGCGGCTGAAGCAACGCTTCACCATTTGCAGCCTGTCCAACGGCAACTTGGGGCTGTTGACTGACATGGCCAAGCGCGCGGGTTTGCCTTGGGATTGTGTGTTGTCGGCCGAAGTCTTTCGCGCCTACAAACCCGATCCAGCCACTTACCTGGGTGTGGCGCAGGTGTTTGACTTGCAGCCTTCTCAAGTCATGTTGTGTGCCGCGCACCATGACGACTTGGCGGCAGCGCGTGCTTGCGGGCTGCGCACCGCTTACATCGAACGGCCTTTCGAATTTGGAACACACAATCCCAAAGATGTCTCGCCACAAGCCGCCAACGATTTGCATGCGACCAGCCTGTTGGCACTGGCTGAGCAACTGGGCTGCTGACGTTCACACCACCAAGACGGGCTCTTGCATGGCCTCGCATTGCTCAACGAGCATGTGAACTTGTCCCGCCCAATAATCGCTGGTGCCAAACCACGGAAAGTTTTGTTGAAACGACGGGTCATCTTGGCGTTGCGCCAACCAAGCGCTGTAATGAATCAGCCGCAAAGTGCGCAAGGGTTCGATCAAAGCCAGCTCGCGCCGATCCAATTCGCGCATTTCCTCGTAGCCATCGATCAAGAGGCCCAACTGGTGGCTGCGTTGTGCGCGATCGCCGCTGACCAGCATCCACAAATCTTGAATGGCTGGCCCCGTGCGCGCGTCATCCAAATCCACAAAGTGCGGACCGCCTTGCGGCAGGTCGGTTGGCGTCCACAAAATATTGCCGGGATGGCAGTCGCCGTGCAATCGAATGGGCTTCGCGGGTGCGGCTTCAAATGCTTGCATGACCGCTACCAGCGCTTGATCACAAACCTCCAGCCACGCGGCTTGTTGATCCAGCGGGATCAAATGCGCTTGCAGCAAAGCATCGCGCGAGGCTTGCCCCAAGGTGGCCACATTCAAACGGGGGCGATGCGCAAAAGGCGTGCGCGCTCCCACGTTGTGGATGCGAGCAATGAAGCGCCCGATCCAGGCCAACACCTCCGCGTCGTCCAACTCGGGCGATCGACCGCCTCTGCGCGAGCTCACACTGAAGGCAAACCCATGCGCATGGTGCAAGGTGCGACCTTGCAATTGCAGCGGCCCCACCACCGGAATTTCGTCAGCCATCAACTCTGCCGCAAAGCTGTGTTCTTCCAAAATCTGTGCATCGCTCCAGCGATTGGGGCGATAAAACTTAGCCACCAACGCTTGGTCGTCGTCCAACATGACTTGATAGACACGGTTTTCATACGAGCTCAGCGCCGTCATGCGCCCATCCACGGCCAAGCCTAGGCTTTCAAGGGCATCCAACACCACATCGGGTGTCAGCGCTTCAAACGCGTGCGGGTGTTGCGATGTCAATCAAACGCCCCAGACGATGTCTTTGTTCTCGGCATGTGCGCGCTGCATCATGTCGATGAAAGGCAAGGCACGTTGCTTGAGGCTGATGACCTCAGCGCTGCTGGGTGGCTCATCTGCTGGCGTGTCTTGTGCAGCTTGCGCTTGCATTTCTTTTTGATGCGCTTCTTCTTGCGCAATCGCTTGCTGCAACGCGGCGATGGCCGCTGGCATGTCGGCCGGCTCGATGATGCCTTGCGCGCTGGCTTCTTTGCCAATCAGTTGCAGAATGCGCCGGCCATTGGGCTCCAGCATGATCAAGTCACCGGTGGCTTTGGATTTGAATTTGTAGAGCACGTTTATTCCTTTTAAGTTTCCAGCAGCAACCGATCGACGATGCGATGAAACACTGGCGCATTTTCAAACATCACCCAGTGCCCTGCGTCAGGCACCACATGAAACGAGCGCAACGCCCACAACACCTCCGGGATGCGCTGCAATGTGCCGCGATACAAAGCGTCGTGTTCGCCCCAAATGCCATCCACCGGACAAGTCCATTGGGCTTGCGCGCCCACCAACACATCGGTGCGCGCAATTTTTCGACGGCGCAATCGGTCACGCACAACATTGGCTTGTTGCAAGTCGATCACCTCATCGGTGATGTTGCTGTCTTGGTGCAACATCATCGTGTTCAAGTTATGACGATGCACGGCACGGCGTTGCGATTCACTCATTCCCGCAAACATGCCACGCATGGGCAACTCTGCGCCCATCAAACCCAAGCCCGGCACACCCAACAACACCAAATGCCGGAACAAATGCGCAAACTCTGCCGACACCATGCCTGCCAACATGCCACCGAAAGAAAAGCCCATCACGCGGACGGCTTGCCCGTCAAACGTGTGCTGCAAAATCTCTGCGACAAAGGGCACCAAATCATCCGCATCGCGTGCTTGTGGCGGCAAGTCTGAATCACCAAAACCCGGCGTGTCCAAAGCCCACACTTCATGGCGTTGCGACAGGTGCTCCACACTGCGCAACCAATGCGTCCAGCTGCCCGAACCACCATGCAACAGCACCAAAGGCGCGAGATTCTTGCCTCCCCCCCACACATGCCAAACCACCTTGCCCCACGCATGCAATTGCTC
>CAIYFE010000318.1 GCA_903925445.1 uncultured Burkholderiales bacterium
GCCACCAAGTTCTGACGCTAAAAAACAAAGCCTGCACGGAGGCAGGCTTTGTTGCGTGTGAAGCAGTTAATTTATTGCTTGGTCATTGTCCAAGTGCCTGAGTATTTTTGGTTGATCGTGTTTTGCCAAGTACCAGAAGCTGTTCCGTTTCTCAGAAAAGTACCAACAAAAACCGCACCCGTGCTTGCAGTGCCAATTGTCCATGTGCCTGAGCTTGGAATGTAGCCATTCAGGGTGGCATTAGTAAAACCAGGCGTGTTGCTTGTGCAAGTGCCTGTAAGGGGGGCTGTCGTGCTGCCTGTCGTTTGTGGGGCAAAAGTAATTTGACAAGATCCTGAATCCGTTCCTGAAAAAGTTCCTTTCCAAGTGGTGTTGAAAAATTCCTTTAACAAACTGCTTTGCAAATGCGTTTGTGCGGAGGCAGCAGAGATTAATGCATTTGCATTGCCGACAGACCGAGCGATGGGTGAAGTCTGAAATGCGGTAGTGAGTTGGTTTTTAGCTGCAGTCGGATCCGCTGAGTTGAGCTGAATGGCTGAAAAAGAGCCAGAAGCCAGCGTTTTTTGGGTGCTTGAAGAAAGTGTGATGCCGTTGGACGGATCACCATCGTCGTCGAGCGTTTGCAAAACTTGCGAAATCAATGTCACATTCGCGTCGATTTGGTCCGTTGCACCGCTGACCAAATCGACGGGGTAAATATTTTTGCTGCCAGGTGTGACAGACCCCAAGGTCAGGTTGCCAATTTTGAATGTGACGGGCTGACCTGCTTGGTATTGAAAAGAGCCATCTGCGCCGGTAACGCCAGACAAACTTCCGCTGGTGTATTGAAGCCCACCCACAGCAGAGTCGATGAAATAAGCCGTTTGCGTTGCTGGCGTTGAAGAGCCACCACCGCCACCACAAGCCAACAAAACAGACACCCCAACGGCTGCGATGAAGGACAACACGATTTTCTTACTGCGTTTCACAAAATAACTCCTTTTGATGTGAGATTTAATTTTTTCACAACTTAAGATATAAATAAGTTGAAACAAAGTATTTTTGAGTTAATCCAAAATAATTTATAAATTTGTTGTTTACGCCACACAACTTATGAGGATGAATGGGCTTGGGTAGACTCGCCCACCTGTTTCTTTGTGACGTCTCATTCACCATGCCCACCCAAGACCAACTCCTACAAGCCTTGCAAACCGTCGTAGACCCCAACACGGGCGTTGATTTCGTCTCTGGCAAGGCGATCAAAAATCTGCAAATTCAAGGCGCAGAAGTGTCTTTTGATGTGGTGTTGGGCTATCCCGCACAAAGCCAGATGCCTGCTTTGCGTGAACGTTTGGTGGCGGCTGCGCAAACGGTGGCGGGGGTGAGCCAGGTCAACGTCAAGCTCAGCAGTCAAATTGCAGCCCATGCGGTGCAAATGGGCGTGCAGCTCTTGCCCGGCGTAAAAAACATCGTGGCTGTGGCCTCGGGCAAAGGCGGTGTGGGCAAAAGCACCACCGCTGCGAATTTGGCCTTGGCTTTGGCTGCTGAAGGAGCGCGTGTGGGCTTGTTGGACGCGGACATTTACGGTCCCAGCCTGCCCATGATGATGGGCATTGAGGGGCGACCTGAAAGCGCGGACGGTAAAACCATGTTGCCCCTTGAAAACCACGGCGTTCAAGTCATGTCGATTGGTTTTTTGGTCGATCCCGACCAAGCCATGATTTGGCGCGGCCCCATGGCCACGCAGGCCTTGGAGCAACTGCTGCGCCAAACCCAATGGAAAGACCTCGATTATTTGATCGTGGACATGCCCCCGGGTACGGGCGATATTCAACTCACCTTGAGCCAGCGCGTGCCTTTGACCGGCGCGGTGGTTGTGACCACACCGCAAGACATTGCGCTGTTGGATGCCAAAAAAGGCATCAAGATGTTCGAAAAAGTGGGCGTACCCATTTTGGGCTTGGTGGAAAACATGGCCGTTCATGTTTGCAGCAACTGCGGACATGTGGAGCACATTTTTGGCGCGGATGGCGGTAAAAAAATGGCCGCCGAATATGGCATGGACTACCTAGGTGCGCTGCCTTTGAACATGCAAATTCGCTTGCAAGCCGACAGCGGCAAGCCCACGGTGGTGGCTGACCCCAACGGCGAAGTGGCTGGCATCTACAAATCGGTGGCTCGCCAAGTCGCCGTCAAGATCGCGGCCAAGTCCAAAGATTTTTCTTCTAAATTCCCCAGCATCAAGATTTCGCAGGCAACTTGATCTGACGCAAGCTGCACTATCTTGCAACTTCATTCGAAATTGCATTAAAGTGCAGACATGTCATTCGAAGAAGCTTCTGATCGCCATCCGTTTTTAACCACGCTGGGAGACCGCGTTCGCACCTTGCGTGCCCGTCGTGGCTTGACGAGAAAAGCCGTGGCGCAAGCGGCGCAGGTGTCTGAGCGGCACTTGGCCAATTTGGAGTCAGGCACGGGCAACGCCTCGATCTTGATCCTGTTGCAAGTCGCCCAAGCCCTTCAGTGTTCGATTTTTGAGCTGTTGGGTGACCTGACCACCTCTTCGCCCGAATGGTTGTTGATCCGCGAAATGTTGAGCCACCGCAACGAAGCGGAACTGCGCCGTGTGCGCTTGCAAATCGCTGAGCTGTTGGGTGCCAACGACAACCCACAATCGCGCAGCAACCGCATTGCTTTGGTGGGTTTGCGCGGTGCGGGCAAAACCTCGTTGGGACAGCGCTTGGCCGATGACTTGGGTTTTCCGTTCATCGAACTCAGCCGCGACATTGAAAAATTTGCCGGCTGCAGCATCAGCGAAATTCACAACCTTTACGGCACACAAGCCTACCGACGCTACGAGCGGCGAGCTTTGGAAGAAGCGATTCAGATTTACCCCGAAGTGGTCATCGCCACCCCCGGTGGTTTGGTGTCTGATTCGGCCACCTTCAACGAGTTGCTGGCGCATTGCTTCACCGTTTGGTTGCAAGCCACGCCCGAAGACCATTTGGGCCGGGTTGCCGCACAAGGCGACATGCGCCCCATGGCTGGCAGCAAAGAAGCCTTGGAAGATTTGAAGCGCATTTTGGAAGGCCGCTCCGCTTTTTATGCCAAGGCCGATTTGGCTTTTGACACCAGTGCGCAATCAGAAGATGACAGCTTCACCGCCTTGCGTGCGCAAGTGCGTGGCGCTTTGAAATTGCCTTTGTAAAACCTTTGGGTTGGTTTCAAGCAGGGCTTCGCTCAGGGTAAATCTGCATAAAAATGCAGTTGCATTAAAATAAAAACTGCACTATGATGCACTTTAATGCATCCCGAAGCCCTCTTGTTGGAGACCTCATGACCCAAGCCCACGCTGTCGATTACCGCATCGACCCCAGCCAATACAAACACTGGTCGCTCAAGTTCGAAGGCGAAACCGCCACCTTGCAACTCAACATCAATGAAGACGCGGGCATTCGCCCGGGCTACAAGCTCAAACTCAACTCCTACGACTTGGGCGTGGACATCGAGTTGAACGATGCTTTGCAACGCATTCGCTTTGAGCATCCCGAGGTCAAGTGCGTGGTGGTCACGTCGTTGAAAGACCGCATTTTTTGCTCTGGCGCCAACATCTTTATGTTGGGTTTATCGACCCACGCTTGGAAGGTGAACTTTTGCAAATTCACCAACGAAACGCGCAATGGCATGGAAGATTCCAGCCGTCACGAAGGACTCAAATTTGTGGCCGCTGTCAATGGCGCTTGTGCGGGCGGTGGTTATGAGTTGGCCTTGGCGTGTGACGACATTGTGTTGGTGGATGACCGCTCTTCCAGCGTGTCCCTGCCCGAAGTACCCTTGTTGGGCGTGTTGCCTGGCACCGGCGGTTTGACGCGTGTGACAGACAAACGCAAGGTGCGCCATGACCATGCCGATATTTTCTGCACCAGCGTCGAAGGCGTGCGCGGTCAGCGTGCCGTCGATTGGCGTTTGGTCGACGAAGTGGCCAAGCCCGCTCAATTTGCCGCTGCCGTGCAAGCGCGGGTGAGCAAGCTCGCGGCGCAAAGCAATCGTGCCGGAGCGGCGGCGGCAGGCAAGGGCGTGGCGCTCACGCGTTTGAACAAAGAAGTCAGTGCCGACGCCATCCATTACGA
>CAIYFE010000319.1 GCA_903925445.1 uncultured Burkholderiales bacterium
GGTCTATGTCGTCAACCGGGTGACATGACCACGCCCGCCGCGCCACCGCAGCAGGTCCCGCCCGGCCAGCAGGTCCCGCCCCCGCCCCTGGCGCCCGCTGTCGAGGCCATGCTGGTCACGGCGGTGGCCGACTGCGCATGGACGCGGTATCGGGAAAGATCACCGTCGAGGCTTTGAACACCCCGATCTGTGGCGCCTCAAACGCCGTGGGCGCTTGGTAAGGATGGTGAATCAGTTGGGTGCTGCGTGTCGTCATGAACGGATGTTAAACCGTCCATTTTTCTGCCAACGCGGCAGGACGCAAAGAGTCATAACCCTCAAAGGGTTGGTGAATCCAAGGATTGGTTGGCAAAAAGTCCACCGAGTAATCGGGTGAAAAAGAGGACACCCCTTTGGTCCAAATCACCGCGCTGCGCAATTCGGTGATGGGCTTGTAATTGTTTTTGAGCTGATCCACCACGGCTTTGAGCGTGTGACCGGTGTCGGCCAAGTCATCGACCAACAACACGCGTCCAGCAATTTCGCCTTTGGGCGTGGTGATGAAGCGGGCAATGTCCAAGTGTCCTTGCACCGTGCCAGCATCGGCGCGGTAGGAGCTGGTTGACATGATCGCCAAGGGCTTGTCAAAAATACGCGACAAGATGTCGCCCGGACGCATGCCGCCGCGCGCCAAACACAAAATCGTGTCGAATTCCCAACCCGACTGATGAATTTTGAGCGCGAGCTTTTCGATCAGGTTGTGGTATTCGTCATAAGACACATACAGGTGTTTGCCGTCTTCGGTCAACATAGAAAGTCCTTTAAAAAATCAAGCAACGTAGGGGTGGGTCAGCAAAATCGTGTGGTCACGATCGGGGCTGGTGGACACCATGTGAATCGGCACACCCGTTGTTTGGGCAATGCGGTTGAGGTAGTGTTGCGCGGCTTTGGGCAGCTTGGCGTAATCGGTCACGCCCACGGTCGAGTCGCTCCATCCGGGAATGGTTTCGTAAATCGGTGTGCAGCGGGCAATTTCATCTGCGCCCATGGGCAAGATGTCAATTTTTTCGCCGTCCAGCATGTAGCCCACGCACAGTTGCAATTCTTTCAAGCCGTCCAGCACATCCAACTTGGTGATGCACAGACCGCTCAAGCCATTGACCTGTGCGCTGCGTTTGAGCAAGGCCGCATCGAACCAACCACAGCGGCGGCTGCGACCCGTGGTCACGCCTTTTTCAGCACCCACGGTGCTCATGTGATAGCCCGGATTGCCCGGTGTCTCCCAATCCAGCTCGGTGGGGAAAGGACCGCCCCCCACACGCGTGCAATACGCTTTGGTGATGCCCAAGATGTAATGCAGCAACCCAGGCCCCACGCCCGCACCCGCCGCCGCATTACCCGCCACGCAGTTGCTGGAGGTGACGAAGGGATACGTGCCGTGATCCACGTCAAGCAAGGTACCTTGTGCGCCTTCGAACAAAAGATTCGCGCCTTGTTGATGCGCTTCATTCAACTCGCGAGACACATCGGCCACCATGGGCAAAATTTCTTTCGCATAATCCATGGCTTCGTTGTAGACCGCATCAAAGTCCACCGGTGCGGCGTGCAAGATGTCCACCAACACATGGTTGTGCAGTTCCAAGTTATCGCGCAACTTGGTGGCAAAGCGTTCGGGATGTTTCAGGTCTTGAACGCGCAAGGCTCGGCGCGCAATTTTGTCTTCGTACGCGGGGCCAATGCCACGACCTGTGGTGCCAATCTTGGCAACGCCAGCTTTTTCTTTGGCCGCTTCGCGGGCAATGTCCAAAGCCGCGTGATAGGGCAAGATCAAAGGACAAGCTTCGCTGATGCGCAAACGCGAGCGAACTTCAACCCCCGCTTTTTCCAGTCCCGCAATCTCTTCCAGCAACTTGGTGGCCGACAAGACCACGCCATTGCCGATGTAACACTTGACGCCTGGGCGCATGATGCCGCTGGGAATCAGGTGCAACGCGGTTTTCACACCGTTGATGACCAAGGTATGCCCCGCGTTGTGGCCACCTTGAAAACGCACCACGCCGGTTGCGGTCTCGGTCAACCAGTCCACCAATTTGCCCTTGCCTTCGTCACCCCATTGGGTACCGACCACGACCACGTTGCGGCCTTGGGTCACGCTCACGGCTTGTCCTTTGCTTGTGCTCATATCAAATCAATCACAAATTAAAAATTAAAGGGCTTGCACGACCCATTGACCCGAAACATGGATCAACTCTCGGTCGCAATCGAATTCGTCTACTTCGCTCTCGTGGCCAGGCAACACGCAAACCACGGTTTCGCCGCGCGCGCGCAATGCAGCAATGGCTTCGCGCAATCCGGCTTGATGCCCCCACGGCGCGCGAATGGCGGCTTTGAGCGCCAAAGCAGGCACAACGCCGACCAGTTCTTTGAGGTCCAGGCTAAAGCCCGCAGCGGGACGTTTGCGCCCAAACACTGCGCCCACTTCGTCATATCGGCCACCGCGCACCAGCGCGTCGCTGGCGCCACTGACATAGACCGCAAAGCGCAAGCCGCTGTAGTAGGCGTAACCGCGCAAATCGGCCAGATCAAAAGTCACGTTGATGCCCGCCAGCGCTTGCGCGGCTTGACGCAACTCTTGCAGCGCATGCAACACTTTGGGCCAAGCGGCAAATGCCTGCTGGGCTTTGTCCAACACCGAGGCATCGCCGTAGAGTTGACTCAAGGTGGCCAGCGCGGTTTTGACCGAATCATCCAAGGCCTGCGTCAAGGCACGCACACGCGGCGCATCTTTGACGGCCAAGGCTTGGTGCAAGGCGTCTCGGGCGTCGGTGGACAAATCAACGCCTTCTAGCAAGGCGGGCAAGATGCGGGCATCACTCAGGTCGACGCTGAAATTTTTCAACCCCGCAGCTTGCAAACCGCGCAAAGCCAACTCCAACACTTCCAAATCGGCCTCTAGGCCTGCGTGGCCGTAGATTTCTGCACCCAACTGCAAAGGTTCGCGGGTCGCAAACGGGCGATCAGGCTGGGTATGCAGCACGGGGCCGCAGTAGCAAAGACGCGTCACGCCCGCACGGTTGAGCAAATGGGCGTCAATTCGCGCGACTTGCGGCGTGGTGTCAGCTCGCAAACCCAAGGTACGGCCCGACAATTGGTCGACCAGCTTGAAGGTTTGTAAATCAAGGGCTCGCCCCGTTCCTGAGAGCAAGGACTCCAGGTATTCGAGCAAAGGTGGCGTCACCAGCTCGTAGCCAAAGCTGCGAGCAGTGTCAAGATAAAGACGACGGAGTTCTTCGATGTGCCGGGCCTCGGAAGGCAAAACATCAGCGATGTGATCCGGCAGGACCCAGGCAGACATGTGTGAAATATGTACAGGCTGTTAAAAATGAGATTTTACAGGGCTTCTGCGCCCCAAATTTCTCAAGAAAGCGCCCAAAGTATCAAAAGCCCTGCGAAGACGCAGACCAAGCCAAAAAAACGGATCTGCCCGTCTTCCAAAGACAACACTTGCTGCATGCGTTGACGCCAGCCTTGTGGGAATAAAAAAGGAAAAATCCCCTCAAAAACCAACATCAACCCAGCCGCAGCCCACAGCAAATCGCTGTCCAAGTTCATGGTGCTGCCTTACTTTTTGGCGGGTGCAGGTGCGGCCAAAGCGCCGCTGCCGCGAAATGCCTTGAAAAAGTCGGTCGAAGGATCGACCACCATCACGTCGCTTTTCTTGTTGAAGGTGGACTTGTACGCCTCCAAGCTGCGATAAAACTGCGCGAATTGGGGATCGCGACCAAAGGCTTCGGCATAAATGCGAGCGGCCTCTGCATCGCCCTCGCCTTTGATTTGCTGGGCATCTTTGTAGGCGTTGGCGACGGCAACTTCGCGTTGACGATCCGCATCGGCGCGAATTTTCTCGCCCTCAGCAGCGCCGGTGGAACGCAGTTCGTTGGCCACGCGCTTGCGCTCGGCTTCCATGCGTCGGTACACCGACTCGGTGATGGCTTCCACGTAGTCGGCACGGGTGATGCGAACGTCCACCACGTCAATGCCCCAAGGCTTGGCGCCTTTGACAACTTCCAACACCTCGCGTTTGACGTCTTGCATCAACGCTTCGCGCTTGCTTGAAAGTAATTCGTTGACGGTGCGCTTGTTGATTTCTTCTTGAAATGCGTTGCGCACCACTCGGCTGAGTTGAATGGAGCCCGCCGATTCGTCCATGCCCACGTTTCGGATGTATTGAAGCGGGTCGGTCACGCGCCAACGTGCGTACCAATCGATGACCACGCGCTGCTTCTCGGCCGTCAGCATGGGCTCGGTATCGGCGTTGTCCAAGGTCAACAAACGCTTGTCCAAATAGATCACGTTTTGAAATGGAGGCGGCAACTTGAAGCTCAAGCCGGGTTCGGTGATGACGTTTTTCACTTGCCCGAAGGAGTAAACCACGCCAAATTGGCGTTGATCCACCACAAACAACATGGAGTTGATCACCAACAAGCCCACCAAGATGGACGAAATATAAAAACCGATTCTGTTATTCATGTCCATCTTTCCTCAGCGCATGTCGCGATCACGGGTGCGGCCATCGCGCGCACGGGCGTCTGCTGACGCATTGCTGTTTGAATTCGTAGCGCCCGAATCCGCTGGCGAAGAAGCTGCATTGGCAGCCGGCGCCGTCGATTGCGACGCTTGTTGAATGATTTTGTCCAAAGGCAAATAAAGCAAATTTGACCCCTGTTTGGAGTCCACCAACACCTTGGTCACGTTGCTGTAGATTTGTTGCATCGTGTCTATGTACAAACGATCACGCGTGACTTGCGGGGCTTTTTGGTACTCGGCGGCCAGCAACTTGAAGCGTTGCGCATCGCCTTGGGCTTGCGCCACGATGCGTGCTTTGTAGCCATCGGCCTCTTGCTTGAGACGCGAGGCCGTACCCACGGCACGAGGAATCACGTCGTTGGCATACGCTTCGGCTTCATTTTTAGCGCGCTCGCGCTCTTGACCGGCTTTGAGCACGTCATCGAAAGCCGCTTGAACTTGCTCAGGAGGACGCACACCGCCTTGTTGCAAGTTGATGCCCACCACTTCAATGCCCACGTTGTAGCGATCCAAAATGGTTTGCATGATGGCGCGCACACGGGGCGCGATTTGGTCACGCTCTTCAGACATGGCGGAGTCCATGCGCATTTTGCCGACCACCTCACGCACAGCGGTTTCTGCGGCTTGCACCACGGTATCCGTTGGGTTTTTGGTTTCAAACAAATAAGCACGCGCGTCGGTCAAACGGTATTGCACCGCGAATTTGATTTCCAGGATGTTTTCATCCTCGGTCAACATGGCCGATTCACGCAAACCCGTGGTCGTGACGACGTTGTCACGGCCAACATCCACCGATCGGATTTGGGTCACAAACACCAACTCATGGCGCTGAAACGGATAAGGCAAGCGCCAATTGAAACCAGCACCCACGGTGGCGTGGTAGCGACCAAACTGCGTGATCACCGCCTGCTGCCCCTCTTGCACGATGAAAAAGCCTGTGCACATCCAAATTGCAAACAACACCGCGCCAATCAGCCCAACGCCAACGCCCGCCGCCTTGAAGTCTGGACCGCTGGGTTGGTGGCCAGAAGGTGGCTCTGAACCGCCATTGCCGCCTTGACCAAACAAGCCACCGAGTTTTCGGTTGAAGTCACGCCACAACTCGTCTAAATCGGGCGGTCCGCCTGCTGCTGGACGCTGGTTCGACTTGTCATCTTGCGGATTTTGCCCATCAGAGCGAGCGCCTTGGTGCGGGTCGCGCCCCCATCGGCCATCGTTGAGATTGAACATGCCAAACCAGCGCTTGAGGCGAGAAGCCTTGGATTGCGTGGTGGAAAAATTTGAATTCATGTGCATGGTCTGCAAGTTTCACTAAAGATCAGATTGTGCCTAAACGGCAAAACCCCAAAATTGAGACTTAAATCTCAGTACTTACCTGCCCCTGCGGACGGGTATCGCTCAGCGCTTGTTGCGCCAAATATTGACGCAACTGCGCCAACCCCACGCCATCGCGTGCACTGACAAAAAACCTGGGCACGGCATTGCCTGCCAGCTCGTAGTGGTCTTGCATCAAGCGCGGGCGATTTTCGGGATCGACGGCGTCGAGTTTGTTGAAAACCAAAACCTGTGGCACTTGGTCTGCGCCAATTTCGGTCAACACTTTTTGAACTTCATCGATTTGCTCTGGGAAGTTGGGGTTGGAAGCATCCACCACATGCATCAGCAACGTGGCATCTGCCGCCTCTTGCAAGGTGGCTTGAAAGGCATCAATCAAACCGTGAGGCAAGTCGCGGATAAAGCCAACCGTGTCAGACAAAGAGACCGAACGACCTGCGCCCTCGCTGTCGCCCAAATACAGTTGACGCGTGGTGGTGTCCAAGGTCGCAAAGAGTTGATCCGCCGCATAAGCCCGCGCCTTGACCAACGCATTGAACAACGTGGATTTGCCCGCATTGGTGTAACCGACCAAAGAAATTGTGAAAGCATCGCGGCGTTGCCGCTGGCGCCGTTGCGTGCTGCGCTGGCGCTTGACTTTTTCCAGCCGCTCGCGGGTGCGTTTGATGGCATCGCCAATCATGCGCTTGTCCAGTTCGATTTGTGTTTCGCCTGGACCACCACGCATCCCAATGCCGCCGCTTTGGCGCTCCAAGTGCGTCCAGCGCCTGACCAAGCGGGTGCTCAAATATTGCAACCGTGCCAACTCAACTTGCAATTTGCCTTCGTGACTGCGCGCGCGTTGCGCAAAAATCTCCAAAATCAACAAGGTGCGATCGTTGACCGCCAAACCCAAATGGCGCTCTAAATTGCGCTGTTGCGCGGGACTCAAAGACTGGTCAAACAACACCTCCTGGGCGCCGTGCAAAATGGCCAAGTCTTTGATTTCATCGGCTTTGCCACTGCCCACAAACAAGGCCGCATCGGGAGCTTGTCGTTTGCAAGTGATGCGCGCGACGGGTTTAAGGCCGGCGGTTTGCGCCAACA
>CAIYFE010000320.1 GCA_903925445.1 uncultured Burkholderiales bacterium
CTTTCGCTTCAGTCGAAATCGTAGATGCGATGCAAATCCAACTCGATGGTGGTCAGCAATTCCAGTACTTCAAGATGCATCAAGTCTGATGCCAAACGCTGGTCGTTGGCCAAACGAGCAATTTGCAACATTTCTGCCATGCTGTGTTCGCCTAGGCTGAAGGCTGTGCGCGATTTCTCAGCGGCTTGCGTTTGACTTTGAGCAGCTTGTTGAAGTCGCATTGCCGCAGACCGCTTGTGTTTGTACTGCGTGAGCAAAGCCTCAAATTCCGCATCTAAAACACGTTCGATTGCGTGGACTTTGTCCTCGGCTGCGAGGGCATCTGCCAAAGCCGCTTGGGCAGCGTAGCTGCGAGCAGCGCCGGGAAATGCAAATGACAAATTCACGCCAGTGATTTGCTCGGCACCATCGCGTTCGCGGGTTGAAAAAATGCCCAAGGTGGGATCGGGAAACCGATCTTTGTCGGTGCGCGAGCCTTGCAGTTGCAAGCGCTGCGCATCTTTTCGCAAGAGCATCAACTCGTGGTTTGCACTCAAGAAATCGGTGCGCAACGTGTTTTCATCGCTCAGTTCATTGGGCATGCCTTGTGTATGCAAGACCTGATCCATTGTTTTTGAGGGCAATTCAAGTCCCGGGTAGCGACGGGTGATTTGCGCACGCACGCTCAAACTTTCGGCTTGAGCGGTTTGCCACGCAGCTTGCGCTCGCAGGAGTTCAGCATGCGCGAGATCGGCATCCAAGCGTGAAATTTCACCTTGCTTGAAACGAATGCTGGCCAAGCGTTCGTTGTTTTTTGCAATTTCTAAAGCCGAGTTCGCATTGTTTTGCAATGCTGACGCGCGCAGCCCAGCAAACCAATGTTTGAGCAGCTCGCGGCTGGCTTCGTGGATTGCATCTGCATATTCGATGTTGGCCAAAGCGGTGGTTTCTTGAGCCAACTTTTTGTCCACCTCGCGTTTGCCCCACAAACGAACTGGGCGTTCGATGCCAACGGTTGACTCCATGTAACGCTCAGAGGTGCTGGGTACAAGCCGACGTTGACGCGATGTGTGAAAGGTGAACTCGGCGTTGCCCGCGTCAATGGCGTTGGCGTGTGCTTCATGCGCTTGCTTTTTAGCGCGCGCTTGTTGCATTTCGGGTGAGTTGATCAAGACTTCTTTCACGCTGTTTTCGGGCGGCAAAAAAAGTTGCAAAACAGTGTCCGCATGCGCCAAAGGCATGCTCAATGCAGCGAGTAAGAGTGTTTTTTTCATTTGCTTTCTCCACGACGGCCAACGCCGCGGATCAGATCGCGCACGACATCGCTCAAATAAAGCGTGTTGCCGTAGCGTTCAAAAATTTTGGGAAGTAGCAACAAAGTCAGCAATGTTGAGGTGATCAAGCCACCGGTGACCACGATGGCCAATGGGCGCTGAATTTCAGAGCCTGGACCCGTCGCAAACAGCAAAGGAATCATGCCCAACGCAGTGATGACGGCGGTCATCAAAACTGGACGCAACCTTCGCTCTGTGCCGAGTCGCACCACGGTGTAGAGGTCTTCGCCTTCCATCAAACGCTCATTGAAATGCGTCACCATGACCACGCCATTGAGCACTGCAATCCCCAACAAGGCAATGAATCCCACCGAGGCTGGAACAGACAAGTATTCGCCTGAAAGTCCTAGCGCAAATAGGCCTCCCACGAGTGCGAATGGAATGTTCAAGAAAATAATGCCGGCTTGAACAACGGAGCCAAATGTCATCACCAAGATGATGAAAATCAAGCCCAAAGCAGCTGGAATGACCAAAGACAAACGTGCAGAGGCACGCTGCTGATTCTCAAATTGACCGCCCCAAACGACGCGTAAATTGGTCGGCAAGTTGAGTTCAGACACTGCTTTTTTAGCGTCTTGTACAAAGCCGCCAAGATCTCGGCCCTCCACAGAAACTTGGACGCTGGTAAAGCGTGCGCTTTGTTCGTGGTTGACACGAATCGGCCCATCGACCGCGCTAAAACTTGCCAAAGTGTCGGCACGCCAAGCATGTCCATCGGGTGCCAGCAGCTGTAAGTTTTTAAAGGCCTCTGGGCTGTTGCGCAAAGTCTCGTTGCCCTTGATGGTGAGGGGCAC
>CAIYFE010000321.1 GCA_903925445.1 uncultured Burkholderiales bacterium
TGAAAACGCCGCGTGGCGTGATGCCCAGGGCCAAGTTGTGGGCGATTTGCTTGGTGCGTCGGCGTTCGGTCTCGCCAATGGCTTTTTTCATCGACTCGGTCATGCGGTCGGCGTACAAAATGGCTTTGCCGCTGATGTTTCGCGCCGCGCGGCCAATGGTCTGGATCAAGCTGCGCTCTGAGCGCAAAAATCCTTCTTTGTCCGCATCCAAAATGGCCACCAAAGACACTTCGGGCAAGTCGATGCCTTCGCGCAACAAGTTGATGCCCACCAACACATCAAACGTACCCAAACGCAAATCGCGCAAAATTTCTACGCGTTCGACGGTGTCCACATCGCTGTGGACGTAGCGCACTTTGACGCCGTTGTCGGTGAGGTAATCGGTCAGCTGCTCGGCCATGCGTTTGGTGAGCGTGGTGATGAGCACGCGTTCGTTTTTTTCCACCCGAATGCGAATTTCTTGCAGCACATCGTCCACTTGATGAGTGGCCGGACGCACCTCGACTTCCGGATCGACCAAGCCTGTGGGACGCACCAATTGCTCAACCACGCGACCTGCGTGGGTTTTTTCGTATTCAGCGGGCGTGGCCGAAACAAACACCACTTGACGCATGCGTTTTTCGAATTCTTCCAACTTCAAAGGCCGGTTGTCCAAGGCGCTGGGCAAGCGAAAACCGTATTCGACCAAGGTGGTTTTGCGCGCTCTGTCGCCGTTGTACATGCCACCCAATTGACCAATCATGACGTGGCTTTCGTCCAAAAACATGACGGCGTCTTTGGGCATGTAATCGGTCAAGGTGCTGGGCGGTTCTCCGGGCGCGGCGCCAGACAAATGTCGGGTGTAGTTTTCGATGCCTTTGCAATGCCCCACTTCGGACAGCATTTCAAGGTCAAAGCGGGTGCGTTGCTCCAAGCGCTGGGCTTCGACGAGTTTGTTCATGCCCACCAACTCTTTGAGGCGCGAGGCCAATTCCACCTTGATGGTTTCCACCGCGGCCAACACGCGGTCGCGTGGGGTCACGTAGTGGCTGGAGGGGTAAATCGTGAAGCGCGGAATTTTTTGGCGAATGCGTCCGGTCAGCGGATCGAACAACTGCAAGCTGTCAATTTCGTCGTCGAACAACTCAATGCGCACGGCCAGCTCGGAATGTTCGGCAGGGAACACATCGATGGTGTCGCCGCGCACACGAAATTTGCCACGGGTGAAGTCTTGGTCGTTGCGCTCGTATTGCATGCGCACCAATTGGGCAATGGCATCGCGTTGACCCACTTTATCGCCAGCGCGCAGCGTCATGATCATTTGGTGGTAGCTCTCGGGCTCGCCAATGCCATAAATGGCCGAGACGGTGGCCACCACAATCACATCGCGGCGCTCCAAAATGCTTTTGGTGCAACTCAGGCGCATTTGCTCGATGTGCTCGTTGATGGCGCTGTCTTTTTCGATGAACAAATCGCGCTGCGGCACATACGCTTCGGGCTGGTAGTAGTCGTAGTAGCTGACGAAATACTCCACCGCGTTGTTGGGAAAAAACTCCCGAAACTCGCTGTAAAGCTGCGCGGCCAGTGTTTTGTTGGGCGCAAAAATGATGGCGGGACGCCCCAAACGGGCAATCACATTGGCCATGGTGTAGGTCTTGCCCGAACCGGTCACACCCAACAGCGTTTGAAACACTTCGCCGTCTTGGATGCCTTCGACCAACGCTTCAATTGCTGTGGGTTGATCGCCTGCGGGCGGATACGGCTGATACAGCTCAAACGGCGAGCCGGGATAGCGCACGAACTGCCCTTGCGTGGGCGTTTGCGGTTCTTGCATCACGGATTCGGTCATAGATTGGGTTTTCCTCTTGCTGCCAAGGGGGCAACCCAATATTGTCGCGCATCGGCGAATTCACCCCACCAAGGACACGCCCGGTGTGCGCAGCCACGACCCTGTTTTGTGTTGAAGCAACACATCCACCCCCCAAGTGCGTGCGGCGGGTAATACCTGTTGCGGTGTCAACATGAAAAAAACTTTGGTCAAACCATCGGCCAAAGTGCAACTGGGCGCGAGCACTGTCACGCTGGCCCAGTGGGAGGGCGAGTAACCCGTGCGTGGATCCAAAATGTGATGAAACCGCCGATCCACGCTGAAGCTGGTGTGGGCTTGCGAAGAAGTCGCCATCGCCCGACCATCCGCGCGCACAACAGGAGTCGGCGCATGTGCCACCACCGACTCGATGCCCAAACGCCACGCCCCTTGAGGACTTGCGCCCAACATGGACGTTTCGCCGGTATCCAACAACGCATGGCGAATGCCGTGTTGTTGCATCACCGCTTTGACCTTGTCACTGGCAAATCCTTGCGCAATGCCATTGAGCGACACCGCCATGCCGGGCGGCAACTTGATGTGCTGAGGTTGGATGTCAACGGCGCGCCAATTCACAAGTTGGCGTGCTTGCTCAATCAAGCGCACCCATTCGGGCGTTAACGGCGCGTCGGCTTGCGACGCATGTTGTTGCGCCCATTGCGACCACACGCCCCAAAGCGGCTGCATGCTGACGTCAAAAGCGCCTTGGCTGCGTTGCGACAAATGTTGCGAAAAGGCCATGACTTGGTGAAAGTCAGAATCTGCTTGGCGCACCAAGCCTTCTCGGTTGAGTTGTTGCAACGTGCTGTTGTCATCAAACAAACTCATCAACGATTCGATGCGCCGAATGGTTTGCACCGCTTCTTGCAACGCAAGTTGCAGCTGCGCCTCGTGGTGATACCCCGCCCGCAAGCGCAGCGTGGTTCCAAAACCTTGCAAGATTTTTTCTTGCCACACCAAGGCGTGCGCCTCAGATGCAGCAGCTTGGGCGTTGAATGCAAAACAACTGGAAACACCCAACCCCCAACCCATGCGCAAAAACTGTCGCCGCGCTTGCATCACACGCCCTCCTTTGAAACCCAAGCTTGAATGGGCACCACACGCCCTTTGCGTGACTGAATCAATGGCAAACACTGTTGATCGCTTTGATGAATTTCAACGCATTCCAAACATTGAAAACACTCGGCGTAATCGATCGCGCCGCTGGGCTCAATGGCTTGGTAATCGCAACGATGGCGACACGTTTGGCACGGCGTGCCGCATTCGGATCGGCGGGCAATCCATCCCCAGCGCTGCAACGCATTCAGCCCCGCCAAGGCTGCGCCCAGCGGGCAGATGTAGCGGCAATAGCCTCGGTAGACCACCGCACTCATCACCAAACAAACGACCGCCCACACCACAAATGGCCAATCGCGAACAAAGTAAAGACTGATGGCGGTTTTAAAAGGTTCCACCTCAGGCACCAGTTCCAACGAAGTTGGGTTCATTCCCCATTGCGTCAAGGTGGCATTGAAAAGTGCAACGCCCAACACACAAGCCAACACCCCGTATTTGAACCATTTCAAGCGGGCATCCACTCGGGTTTTGAGTCGCTTGTGCCGCCAACCAGTCAACTGCACCACATCGCTGATGAGTTCTTGCAAAGCGCCAAAGGGACATAACCAACCGCAAAACGTGCCGCGCCCCCAGACCAGCAAGGTCATGCCCACATAAAGCCACAACAGCACCGTCATTGGGTCGCCCAAGAAAAAGCCCA
>CAIYFE010000322.1 GCA_903925445.1 uncultured Burkholderiales bacterium
AACAGCAACAAGCTGATGAACAAAATCGCATGATGCGCCAGCAACACAATGGCGACCAAAAATGCCAAGTGCACCAAGGTCACGGGCAGCGGAATGGCTTCGTCTTTGTTGGCGTCGGGCTTGGCATCCACCAAGTGTTGTCGCAAGACCCAAACCACCAGTGTGGCGTTGATGAAAACAGCCAACGCCGCCTTCCACCCGAAGGTAGAGGCCATGAAGGCGTTGCTCCAATTCCAAGTCTGCGCCACCATCAAAACCGGCGGTGCAGCAAATGCCGTCAAGGTGCCGCCAATTGAAATATTGACGAACAAGCACCCCAATGCGAAATATTTCACCCGCTCGGGCACTTCCGCACGAAACACCACGGGCGCCAAGATGAGCGCGGCAATCGTCATCGCCGCGGGCTCGGTGATGAGCGAGCCCAACAAGGGCACAAAGGCCAGACACAGCCAAACTTGCGCCACCACGGTGCGCATGGGCAGCGCTTGCGCCAAGCCCAACACCAACGCATTGACACATTTGAGAATGGGGCGCGAGGCCGACACCACCATCACCACAAACACAAACAAGGGTTCGGTGTAATGGCGCGATTCGGCGTAAGCAATGGCGGAATCGCTGCCCTGCATGAGTGCCATCGCGACGACCAACACCAAGGCCCAAAAGCCAAACACCACCTCCACTTCACCCAAGAGGTGAAACACACCCGCATGCGCGGGATAGCGGTGTGAAAGCCGTTCAAAACTTTTGGCAGCAAACGTGTGGATCAACGCGAGCGCAAACAGCGCAGTAGCAACGATTTCAATGCTCATCAGTGAGTCGCCCTTTGGGTCAAGATTTCAAATGCAGGCAAGGTTTTGCCCTCGAGAACTTCTAGGAAGGCACCGCCGCCCGTGGAGATGTAGCCCACTTGCTGCTCGATGCCGTACTTGGCAATGGCGGCCAAGGTGTCACCCCCGCCCGCGATGCTGAAGGCGCTGGACTCGGCAATCGCGTGAGCGATGGTTCGGGTGCCGTTTTCAAACGCAGCAAACTCAAACACGCCCACGGGGCCGTTCCACACAATCGTGCCAGCGGCCTTGAGTTGTGCGGCCAAGCGGGCTGCGGTTTGGGGACCAATGTCCAAAATCATGTCGTCGTCGGCCACATCGGTGGCGGCTTTGACGGTGGCAGGCGCATCTGCGGCGAAGGTTTTGGCGCACACCACATCGGTTGGGATGGGCACTTCGGCGCCACGCGCTTTCATCAAGGCGATGACGGCTTTGGCTTCGTCCAACAAATCGGGCTCTGCCAAGCTTTTACCGATCTTCAAACCTGCGGCCAGCATGAAGGTGTTGGCAATGCCGCCACCGACGATGAGTTGGTCCACATTGGCGGCCAAGCTTTTCAAAATCGTGAGTTTGGTGGACACCTTGCTGCCCGCCACAATCGCGGCCAGTGGGCGTTTGGGGTTGGCCAATGCTTTGCTGATGGCATCGATTTCGGCCGCCAGCAAAGGCCCTGCGCAAGCAATGGGCGCGTATTGCGCAATGCCGTAGGTCGTGCCTTCAGCGCGGTGCGCGGTGCCAAAGGCGTCGTGCACAAAAATGTCGCACAAGGCAGCGAGTTTTTTGGCCAGCTCGGGCGCGTTTTTCTTTTCGCCTGGGTTGACTCGGCAGTTCTCGAGCAGCACCACTTGGCCGGGCGCGACTTGCACGCCATCGACCCAATGGGACACCAGTTTGACGTCGCGACCCAGCAACTCGCCCAAGCGCTTGCCCACGGGCGCCAGCGAGTCTTCGGGTTTGAAGTCGCCTTCTGTGGGACGACCCAAGTGGCTGGTCACCATGACGGCTGCGCCTGCATCCAAGGCCATTTGAATGCAAGGCACCGAGGCGCGAATGCGCGTGTCTTCGGTGATGTGCCCGGCATCGTCTTGCGGCACATTCAAATCGGCACGGATGAAAACACGCTGGCCTTTCACACGGCCAGCCGCGCACAAATCGGAAAAACGAATCACGTTCATGGTGAACTCTACTTAAGAATGAGGACGACCCATTGTAAAAGTCGGGTCTGAACACAACCTGATAAACAACGGTTGAAGCAGACCTAAAATACTTCGAAAGTAGTATTTTAACCCATGCTCACATGACCGCGCCCAGCTGCCAAGGCACGAATTCGCTTTGGCCATAGCCATGCTGTTCGCTCTTGGTTTTGTGTCCGCTTGCTGTTTGCAGCATGAGCTCAAATATCCGTTCACCGGCTTGCTGCACGGTTTCCAAGCCCTCCACGATGGCGCCGCAGTTGAGGTCGATGTCGTCTTCTTGGCGCTGCCACAGCGCGGTGTTGGTGGACAACTTCAAGCTGGGTGAAGGCGCGCAGCCGTAAGCCGAGCCTCGACCCGTGGTGAAGCAAATCAAGTTGGCGCCGCCCGCCACTTGACCCGTGGCCGACACGGGGTCGTAGCCTGGCGTGTCCATGTAGACAAAGCCTTGCGCGGTGATGCGTTGTGCGTATTCGTACACATCCACCAAGTTGGTGGTGCCACTTTTGGCAATCGCGCCCAAGCTCTTTTCCAAAATCGTTGTCAAGCCACCCGCTTTGTTGCCGCTGGAGGGGTTGTTGTCCATTTGCATTTGATTGCGCGCGGTGTAGGCCTCCCACCAAGCGATGCGCTTGAGCAGCTTGTTTGCCACCTCCGCGTTGACGGCGCGTCGAGTGAGCAAATGTTCGCCGCCATAAATTTCTGGCGTTTCCGACAAGATCGCGGTGCCGCCGTGTTGCACCAACAAATCCACCGCCGCACCCAAGGCTGGATTGGCGCTGATGCCTGAGTAGCCATCGCTGCCGCCGCATTGCAAGCCCACGGTCAGATGTTTCAGCGCCACGGGTTGGCGTTTGACGCGGTTGGCCTGGGGCAGCATGGCTTGGATCAGCGCAATGCCTTTGGCCACGGTTTTGGCCGTGCCGCCTGTGTCTTGAATGTTAAAGCCCACCAACTTGTCGCTGTCGAGCAAGCCCTCTTGTGCCATCAAGCCCTGAATTTGGTTGGTTTCACAACCCAAGCCCACGACCAGCACCGCCGCAAAATTGGGATGTTGGGCATAGCCCGCCAGAGTGCGCCGCAACACGTGCAGCTCTTCACCATCGCTGGCCGTGGCGCATCCCATGCCATGCGTCAACGCCACCACGCCATCGACGTTGGGGAAGTCGGCCAAAGCTTGTGGCCGCACATCGCGGCGAAAGTAATCGGCGATGGCGTGCGCCGCAGTGGCCGAGCAATTGACCGACGTCAACACGCCAATGTAGTTGCGCGTGGCCACGCGACCGTCTTCGCGCACGATGCCCTCAAAGGTGCGGGCTTGCGCAACAGAGGCGGTGGGCTTGGCGTCGGCGCTGGGCGCGTGCTGCCGCGCAAAATCACTGAAGGCCAAGTTGTGCGTGTGAACATGCTCACCCGCGCGAATATCGCGGGTTGCTGCGCCAATGATTTGCCCGTAGCGCTTGACCGCTTGGCCAGCGGCAATGTCGGCAATGGCCAACTTGTGCCCCGCAGGCACCAAACCTGCAACGGTGACACCCAGCTCGGCCAAGTGTGTGCCGCCAATCAACTGCGATCGTGCGATGACCACGTTGTCTTGAGCGTGGATGCGAATGACGGGTGACAGCGAGTGGGTTGTCATGCAGCACCTCGCTCAGTTGGACCAACCGCCGTCGATGATTTGCGCCGTGCCCGTGGTGAAACTGGATTCATCGCTGGCCAAGTACACGGCCAAGGCCGCTATTTCGTCCACCCGCCCGACACGACCCATGGGTTGACGCGCCACAAACGCTGCTTCGACTTGCGCGATGGTTTGGCCACTGGCTTTGGCTTGCGCCGCGATGCGATCGCGCAAAGAAGGCGACTCCACCGTGCCGGGACAAATTGCGTTACAGCGCACACCCCGCGTGATGTAGTCGGCCGCCACCGCCTTGGTCAGACCAATGATGGCGGCTTTGGTGGCTCCATACACAAAACGGTTGGGCGCACCCTTGATGCTGCCCGCGACCGAGGCCACGTTGATGATGGAGCCCGTGCCCCGCGCCAGCATGGCCGGCAAAAACGCTTTGATCATGCGAAATTGCGAACGCACATTCAAGGTGAATGCGAAATCCCATTCTTCTTCCGTGCAATCGAGCACCGAGCCAGCGTGGACAAAGCCTGCACCGTTGAAGAGCACATCCACGTCAGCGTGCTTGCTGGCGGCGGCTTGAATGGCGGCTGGGTTCATCACATCCAGCAACTCGGTGGCGCAACCGCATTCTTGTTGCAATGACGCCAGGGTTTGTGCATTGACATCGGTGGCAATGACCTTGGCACCTTGTTGAACAAAAGCCAACGCAGTGGCGCGACCAATGCCTTGGCCTGCCGCGGTGATCAAAGCGGTTTTGCCCGCGAGTCGATGTGAGGTGCTCATGTGTGTCTCCTAATGAGTTGGTGAATGTTGTCTTCTATAAATTCGCGGCGTCGAGTTCAACGCGGGTTGGCAAGACCAGCGCTTTGCCCAAAGTCACGACACCGAGCAGGGCAGCATCAACCGCGGCCGACGTAAGGCATTTGCGTTGCCATCACGGTGGTGAACAAAATATTGGCCGACAAAGGCAGGCGCGCCATGGTCATGAAAGTCTCGACCACCGCCGACATGTCCATGCGCGCTTCAGGCTTGATGCTGCCATCGGCTTGGTGAACGCCTTTGGCCATGCGCTCGGTCATGTCACTGGCGACGTTGCCAATGTCGATCTGCCCCACCGCAATGTTGAGCGCTCGGCCGTCCAAATTGGCGGCACGCGTCAGGCCACTGATGGCGTGTTTGGTGGCGGTGTAAGCGATGGAGCCGGGGCGTGGCACATGGGCTGAAATCGAACCGTTGTTGATGATGCGTCCCCCCTGCGGCAACTGCGCTTGCATGTGTTTGAAGGCATGCGAAAGGCAGTAAAAAGCGCCGTTCAAATTGACGTCCACGGCTTGGCGCCAAGTCTGTGCCGACATGTCGCCGGGCAAGGTGTAGGGCAGCGAAATGCCCGCGTTGTTGAACAGCAAATCGACCCGACCAAAATGCTGCACGACGGTGTCAAAGAGTTGGGCAACTTCTTCGTCTTTGGAGACATCGGTGGGCACGGCCAAGGCATGGGCTGCGTGCGCGCCCGCTTGTGCGATGGTGGCTTGCAAGGCATCGGCTCGGCGACCGACCAAGGCCACTTGCCACCCTTCAGCCAAAAGCGCCAAGGCGCATGCTTTGCCAATGCCTGAACTCGCGCCTGTCACGACTGCTACTTGTGTCATGTGTTGCCTCAATGGTTGTCTTTGGGAACGGCGGCACCCCGTTTGCCGCGCAAAAAGTCTAGGTCAGCGCCTTCATCGGCCTGCAAGACGTGATCGATGTAGAGCTTCCAGTAGCCGCTGTTCATGGGAGGCGTTGGCGCTTGCCACGCCGCGCGACGTTGGGCCAGTTCTGCATCGTCCACATGCAAATGCAAGCTTCGCTTGGGCACATCCAAGGTGATCAAGTCACCGTTTTGAACCAAGGCCAACGTGCCCCCCGCGGCAGCTTCGGGTGCGGTGTGCAACACCACCGTGCCATAGGCCGTGCCGCTCATGCGTGCATCGCTGATGCGCACCATGTCGGTGATGCCTTTGCGCAGCACTTTGGGTGGCAAAGGCATGTTGCCCACTTCGTCCATGCCCGGGTAGCCTTTGGGGCCGCAGTTTTTGAGCACCAAGATGCAGCTTTCATCGACGTCTAAATTTTCGTCATCGATGCGTCGGTGGAAATCATCGCTGTCTTCAAACACCACGGCGCGACCTGTGTGCGTCATCAATTCGGGCGTTGCAGCGCTGGGTTTGATGACCGCGCCGCGTGGCGCCAAATTGCCGCGCAACACAGCAATGCCTGCTTTGTCTTTGAAGGGTTGGTCAAAAGATCGAATGACTTCCGGGTTGTAGTTTTGGGCGTTGGCCACGTTCTCGCCCACGGTTTTGCCGTTGGCCGTGACGACTTCGGTGTGCAGCAAATGCGCAATTTCTTTCATCACCGCAGGCAAACCTCCGGCGTAACAAAAGTCTTCCATCAAATACTGACCCGACGGCTGCAAGTTCACCAAGCACGGCAACTCGCTGGCCAAGCGGTCAAAGTCGTCGATGCTCAAAGGCACACCCAAGCGCCCTGCAATCGCTACCAAATGGATCACCGCATTGGTGCTGCCGCCAATCGCGGCCAAGGTGCGAATGGCGTTTTCAAAGGCTTCGCGGGTCAGGATCTGTGAGAGCTTCACATCCTCGTGGACCATTTGCACAATGCGCCGACCGGCTTCGCGTGCCAACACATTGCGTCTGCCATCGACTGCCGGATAGGCCGCGTTGCCGGGCAGCCCCACGCCCAAGGCTTCGACCATGCTGGCCATCGTGCTGGCGGTTCCCATCGTCATGCAGTGACCGTGGCTGCGGTGCATGCAGCTTTCGGCTTCAAAGAAATCTTGCAGCTTGAGTGTGCCCGCACGCACTTGCTCGCTCATGCTCCAAACGCCTGTGCCTGAGCCCAACTCTTGTCCACGCCATTTGCCATTGAGCATGGGGCCACCGCTGACACCAATGGTGGGCAGATCCACGCTGGAGGCGCCCATCAGCAACGAAGGCGTGGTTTTGTCACAGCCCATGAGCAACACAACGCCGTCGATGGGATTGCCGCGAATGCTTTCTTCCACGTCCATCGAAGCCAAATTGCGATAAAGCATGGCGGTGGGGCGCAACATGGTTTCACCCAGCGACATGACGGGAAACTCCAACGGAAAACCGCCCGCTTCATAAACGCCAATCTTGACTTGCTCGGCCAAGGTGCGGAAATGCGAGTTGCACGGTGTGAGTTCGCTGAAGGTGTTGCAAATGCCGATGACGGGGCGGCCATCGAATTGGTCGTGCGGCACGCCTTTGCCTTTGACCCAGCTTCGGTAGGCAAAACCATCGCGATCTTGGCGACCAAACCACTGCTGACTGCGAAGATCTTCTGGACGTTTTTTGGGTGAGTTGCTCATGCTTGTCTCTTTATTACTGGTTTCCCCGAAGCCATCTTCGTGGTCAGCGAGCATATTATGGTATGACGATTGAAAACCCAACCCGTGAAAGCCCTAGGAGTCTGATTTGTCTTCCATTGATGTCTTGTCCGTGACCAAACTTTCGCCTTTTTATGAGGCGCACCTGCGTGAACACTTCGTGCTGCATGACCGCTTGCATGACACCGACCCCAGCGCATTTGCCAAGATTGCGCCACGCATTCGCGCCATCGCGGCCAGCGGCGAATCCAAAGTCAGCGCCGAGTTGATGGCGCAATTGCCCGCGCTGGAAATCATCTCCGTGTTTGGCGTGGGCTATGACGGCGTGGACACACAAGCCGCCAAGGCGCGCGGCGTGATGGTCACGCACACACCCAATGTGCTCAACGACGATGTGGCTGATTTGGCCATGGGCTTGATGCTGGCCGCAGCCCGCCAACTGCCCGCCGCAGATCGTTATGTCAAAGAGGGCAAATGGCCGAACGGTCCCATGCCCTTGGCGCGCAAAGTCTCTGGCACACGGCTGGGCATTGTGGGCATGGGACGCATCGGTCAAGCCATTGCGCAACGCGCCCTGGCCTTTGGCATGTCGGTGGCTTACACCGCACGCAGCGCAAAAGCCGAGTTGCCACACCCGTTTTATGCAACGCCCCGCGATCTGGCTGCGCACAGCGATTACTTGGTCGTCATCACACCGGGTGGAGCGGGAACGCGCAAACTGATCAACGCCGAAGTCTTGGCTGCTTTAGGAAAAAATGGTGTTTTGATCAACGTCGCTCGCGGCTCGGTGGTGGACGAAGCCGCCTTGATTGACGCGCTGCAAAAAGGCGTGATCGCCGGCGCGGGTTTGGATGTCTTTGAAAGTGAGCCCAACGTGCCTGAAGCCTTGCGCCAAATGCCGCATGTGGTTTTGGCGCCTCACATCGGCAGCGCCACAACCGCCACGCGCCAAGCCATGGGCGATTTGGCTTTTGGCAATTTGAAGAATCATTTTGCGGGGCAAGCGGTCATCACGCCTGTGCCCGAATGCGCCGTCAAGGGTTAACCCAAAAAATTCGGGTAACTCCGCATTTCAGCCCATTCCAATCATCATACGATAGCACCAAGGTCTGCACAGGCCTTGTCCACAAAAACTCAGGAGACAGCAGATGAAATTGAAAACTTGGCTCACCGGCGCGCTCATCGCAGCAGGCTTGGTGACAGCTGCCGGACCGGCCATGTCGCAAGACAAACAACAAAAACTCACCGTTTGGTGGGTCAAAGGTTTTTACAAAGCCGAAGACGATGCGCTGTATGCAGCCATCAAGAAATTCGAAGACAAAAACAAAAACATCAAGATCGATTTGTCGCAATACCCCGTGCAGGACATGATTCCCAAAACAGTCGCAGCGCTGGACTCTGGTAACCCGCCCGATGTGGCCTATGCCGACGTGTATGACTTCCAAGTCACCGCCAAATGGGCCTACGACGGCAAGCTCGAAGATGTCAGTGGCGTGATTGACAAATTGCGCAACGAATTCGAACCCGCCGCGCTGTCCACCACCTTCCTCTACAACAACCAGACCAAAGGTCGCGCCTACTTCGCTTTCCCCATCAAGCAACAAACCATGCACACCGTGTATTGGAAGGACATGCTGGCCGAGGCAGGCTTTCAACCCAGCGACATTCCAACCACTTGGAAAGAGTATTGGAGTTTTTGGTGCGACAAAGTTCAACCCGCTTACCGCCAAAAAACCGGTAAACGCGTGTTCGGAACGGGCTACCCCATGGGCGTGGATTCCACCGACGCGTTCTACTCGTTCTTGACTTTCATGGACGCCTACAACGTCAAGCTGGTCAATGACTCTGGCAAATTGTTGGTGGACGATCCTTCGGTGCGCCAAGGCCTGATCAACGCCATGAACGACTATGTGACGCCTTACACCAAGGGTTGCACGCCACCTTCTTCCACCAGCTGGAAAGATCCCGACAACAACGTGGCCTTTCACAACCGCACCACGATCATGACGCACAACGCCACAATTTCAATTGCGGCCAAATGGTTGGACGACATGAACAACACCTCGTTGACCCAAGAGCAACGTGACTTGGGCAAGAAGAGCTATTACGAAAACATTTTGACCGCCGGTTTTCCCTCCAAACCTGACGGCACAAAAATGGTTTACCGCACAGCCGTCAAAACAGGCGTGATCTTCAAAGAAGCCAAAAACAAAGACGCGGCCAAAAAGTTTGTCGCCTTCTTGTTGGAAGAGCAAAACTTGACGCCTTATGTTGAAGGCTCTTTGGGTCGCTGGTTCCCAGTCACCAAAGCCGCGCAGCAACGCCCCTTCTGGAAAGCCGATCCACACCGTTTGGCGGTTTACAACCAGTACATGGCGGGCACCGTGCCGTTTGAGTTCACCAAGAACTACAAGTTCACGATTTTGAACAACGAAAACGTGTGGGCCAAAGCCATGAACCGCATCATCAACGAGAAAGTGCCCACCGACAAAGCGGTGGACGAGATGATTGCGCGCATCAAAGAAGTCGCTGGCAACTGAGCCGCGTCGCCACCAGCGACAACCGTCTGTGTTGTCGCTGGTGCTCTTGAAATTTTGCTTGTTTGAACAAAGGGCCGTGAACTCCCATTCACAGCCCTTGAGGTGACTGTTGCCCATGACTGCCCAAACTCTTTCGCCAACACCGCGCCCGAGCGCCCGTCTGACGCCCTGGGATTTTTGGGGGCGCATCTTGGTGGTGCCTTACTTGCTGGTGTTCGTGGTGTTCGTGCTCTACCCCGTGTGTTACGGCTTGTGGCTGGCACGTCATCCACAAAGTTATGTTGACTTGTTCAACGACCCGATTTTCTTTCGCAGCGCCCTCAACACCTTGGTGTTCTTGGTGGTGGGCATCAACATCAAAATGATGGTGGCTTTGGTGCTGTCTGGATTTTTTGTCACCCAACGTTGGTGGATCAAGATCGTGGCCGCCTTGTTCATCCTGCCTTGGGCGGTGCCTTCGATTCCGACCATTTTGTCGGTGCGCTTCATGCTCAACCCGGAGTGGGGCATCATCAACAGCGCCATTTTTCGCTGGACAGGCATTGACGGCCCCAACTGGCTGAACGACCCCACCTTGGCATTGACGTTCGCGATGCTGATGCACATTTGGAAATCGCTGCCCTTTTGGACCCTGATTCTGGTCTCGGCGCGTTTGGCCATTCCCAGCGAACAGTACGAAGCAGCCTCGGTCGATGGTGCGACCCAATGGCAAAAATTCAAGTTCATCACTTGGCCTTCCATGCGCTCGATCTACCTGACCTCCACCATCTTGTCGATGATTTGGACCTTGGGTGATTTCAACAGCGTCTACTTGCTCACGGGTGGCGGCCCCGCCGACTTGACGCACGTGCTCGCCACCTTGGGCATTCGCTACTTGCGACTCGACCAAGTGGATTTGGCCATGGCCTCCATCGTGGTGGCGCTGCCTTTTGTCTTGCCCTTGGTGTATTTCATGATGAAGAGGCTGTCCAAATGAGCCTGAAAAAAGTAACCACCGAAGCCAAGCTGCTGCTCATCGGCATTCCCGTTGTGTTGTGGACGCTGCTGCCCATCTACCACATGGTGTTGTTTGCAATTTCACCCAAAGACACGGCCACCAGCGGCAAGTTGTGGCCCGATCAGCCCACTTTGCAAAACTTTCACATCGTCTTTCATCGCGAGCATTTCTACCTGGATCACTTTTGGTCGCAGCTCACCAACTCGCTCACCATTGCCCTGTCCGTGGGTGCGTTGACGCTGATCGTGGCCACCTGCGCGGCCTTTGCCATCAGCCGACTCAAAGTTCGCGGCGGCCGCACGGTGATGAATTTGGCCTTGTTCACCTACTTCATTCCTGCTGCCTTCTTGGCCGTGCCCATGTACAAAACCATGGGCTTGTATGGCTTGCTCAACAACCATTGGTCTTTGATCTTGGCGATGGTGACGATCGCGTCGCCCTACTGCATTTGGGTGCTCAAACAAGCCAGCGACAAGTTGCCGTTCGAATTGGACGAAGCCGCACGCATGGACGGCGCAACCCCGCTGCAGCTGTTTTGGATGGTGTACTTGCCACTGATGGTGCCGTCGCTGGTGGCCGTGGGCACTTACGCGTTGTTGCTGGCTTGGAACGAATATTTGTATGCGTTCTTGTTGCTGTCCAAAGACACCGACGTCACGCTCTCGGTGGCCTTGGGCAACTTCTTATCCGCAGACGATTCACCTTGGGAATTGCTCATGGCCACGGGCTTGGTGTATGCCTTGCCCCCGGCTGCGATTTATTACACCTTCAAACGCTACATGGTCTCTGGCTTGACGGCTGGTGCGGTCAAGAGCTGAACATTTAAGGAAACACAAGCATGGCATCGGTTGCTTTTCACAACGTCCAAAAAACATACGGCGAAAAAGTCAAAGTCATTCACGGCATCACGTTTGACATCCAAGATGGTGAATTTGTGGTGCTGGTGGGCCCATCGGGTTGCGGCAAAAGCACTTTGCTGCGCATGTTGGCTGGCTTGGAGGAAATTTCTGGCGGCGAGATTTTGATCGACAACAAAGTCATCAACGACCTGGAGTCCAAAGACCGCGACATTGCGATGGTGTTCCAAAGCTACGCGCTCTACCCCCACATGACCGTGGGCGAGAACATGGCTTTTTCTTTGCGCTTGCGCAAGGCCGACGCCAAAACCACCGAAGAGCGTGTGGCGCATGCAGCGCGCATCTTGAACTTGGACAAATTGCTCGATCGCTACCCGCGCGAACTCTCTGGCGGTCAACGCCAACGTGTGGCGATGGGGCGCGCCATCGTGCGCGATCCCAAGGTGTTTTTGTTCGATGAGCCGCTGTCCAATTTGGACGCCAAACTGCGCGTGGCCATGCGCGCCGAAATCAAAGCGCTGCACCAACGCCTCAAAACCACCACGGTGTACGTGACGCACGACCAAATCGAAGCCATGACCATGGCCGATCGCATCGTGGTCATGCACGACGGCATCGTGGAGCAAATTGGCACACCGCTGGAATTGTTCGACCGACCTGGCAACTTGTTTGTGGCGCAGTTCATTGGCTCGCCCGCCATGAATGTGTTCAAAGGCCACGTGCACAACGGTGGCGTAGAAGGCTTGGGCGCGCACTGGCCGATGCCCGCCATCACGCACAGCGTGAGCGAGGGGCAAGCGGTGCATTACGGCATTCGCCCCACCGATTGGCACTTGGCCGATTCGGGCGTGGCCGCCAAAGTCATCGTCATCGAGCCCACTGGCGCTGAGACCGAGCTGCTGCTGCAAATTGGCGATCAACGCTTCACCTTGGTCATGCACGGACGCACGCAGGTTCAACCCAACGACACCGTTCATGTGCAATTTGACGTGGCCAAGGCGCATTTGTTCGACGGCCAAAGCGAACAACGTCTGTGACACCATGAACCCACCTCGTCTTGTCATCATGGGCGTGAGCGGTTGCGGCAAAAGCACCGTGGCGTCGCAATTGGCGCAGCGTTTGCAGCTGGCGTTTGTGGAAGGCGATGCGCTGCATTCGCCACACAACGTGGCGCGCATGGCCGCTGGCATTGCCTTGACCGACGAAGACCGCAAAGACTGGCTGGATGCCATCGCCCAACAATTGCAAACCTTGTCGCCCACGCAAGGCATGGTGATTTCGTGCTCTGCGCTCAAGCGTGCCTACCGCGATCGCTTGCGCGCGGCTTGCCCTGCATTGCAATTTGTGCATTTGCATGGCACACGCGCCTTGCTGGATGCGCGGCTGCGTCAGCGCCAAGGGCACTACATGCCTGCAACGTTGTTGGACAGCCAATTGGCCACGCTTGAAATGCCCACCCCCGATGAGCACGTGCTCCAACTCGACATGGCGCAGCCCATCGAGACACTGCTGCAACACATTGAACATTCTTTGACCACTTCGCATGATTGACGCACACACTTTCAGACTCGATGGCCAATTGGCCTTGATCACGGGCTCATCCGCAGGCATTGGC
>CAIYFE010000323.1 GCA_903925445.1 uncultured Burkholderiales bacterium
ATTGAAAACTTCCGCCCCGGCGCCATGGAGGGTTGGGGTTTGGGGCCCGATGCGTTGTTGGAACTCAACCCGCGTCTGATCATGTTGCGCATCAGTGGCTATGGGCAAACAGGCCCCTACCGCGATAAGCCGGGTTTTGGTGTGGTCGCAGAGGCCATGAGTGGTTTGCGACATCTGAGCGCCGAGCCCGGTCGCGTGCCCGTGCGTGTGGGCGTGAGCATCGGCGACACCTTGGCTTCTTTGCATGGCGTGATTGGCATTTTGATGGCCATGCACGAACGGGAGCGCAGCGGCAAAGGACAAGTCATCGATGTGGCTTTGTACGAGGCCGTGTTCAATTGCATGGAAAGTCTTTTGCCCGAATACAGCGCCTTTGGCGCTGTGCGGCAAGCGGCAGGAAGCGCTTTACCGGGCATTGCGCCCAGCAACGCCTACGCCTGCAACGATGGTTATGTGCTGATCGCAGGCAATGGCGACAGCATTTTCAAGCGCCTCATGCAAGCCATTGGCCGTGATGATTTGGGGCAAGATCCCGCACTGGCAGACAACGCAGGGCGGGTCCAACGGGTGGGCGAAATTGACGCGGCCATTGGCGCATGGACCTTGCCGCGTAGCGTGGTGCAAGTGCTGCAAGTGTTAGACCAAGCCGATGTGCCTGCGGGGCGCATCTACACCGTGGCAGACATTGCGGCCGATCCGCATTACTTGGCGCGCGGCATGATTGAGTCCGTGCAGATGGACGACGGCTCGTTGTTGGACTTGCCCGGCATCGTGCCCAAGTTGTCGCGCACGCCGGGTAACCATCGGCGCAACGCGCCTGCTTTGGGTCAAGACACGGTGGAGGTGTTGTTTGGCATGGGTCTGAGCCTTGATCAGATCCAAACCCTCAAAGACAAAGGCATCGTGGCCTGACGCTCACGGCGCGGCAAATTGCTCGGTGCCGACAATGCCCAACTTGGTCAGTCCGATGCGTTGTGCGCTGGCCATCACGCCAGCCACGGCTGAATATTTGGCTTTGGCTTGTGCGCGAATGTGCAACTCGGGTTGAGGGGTGTGTGTTTTGGCGTCGTTCAACAAGGCTTCTAAAGCAGCTCGGTCTGCCAACGATTTGCCGTTCCAGTGCACCACGTTTTGTGCGTCAATTTCAATTTGAACCACGTTGGGCTTTTGTTGCACGGGCGGAGGCGTACCCGTGGCCATGTCTAAGTTGATGGAGTGCAGCTGCGCCGGTATGGTGATGATGAGCATGATCAGCAACACCAACATCACGTCGATCAAAGGCGTGGTGTTGATGTCCATCATCACTTCGGGTTCGCTGTTGCTGGAGGAGGGCAGGTTCATGGCCATGCTTACTTCTCCTGGGGTTGCGTGACAAAACGCACTTTGGTCAATCCCGCCATTTGGGCGGCGTACAGCACGCGCCCCACATCTTCAAAGTTGGCGTTGGCATCGCCGCGAATTTTGACTTCGGGTTGCGGTTTTTTCTCGGCAAAGCCTTGCAGTTGCTTGATCAAATCGGCGTTGCTGCGAATGGGCGCGTCGTACAAAAACGCTTGACCTTGCGCGTTGATCGACAAGATGACGTTGTCAGGCTTGGTTTCTTGCGGTTGCTGGGTTTCTTGAGGCAAGGTCACTTTGACCGACGTGGTGACAACTGGAATGGTGATCAAGAAGATGATCAAGAGCACCAACATCACATCGACCAGCGGCGTGGTGTTGATGGTGTTGAGCAGCTCGTCTTCCCCTTCGTTGGGGCCCAAGTTCATGGCCATGATTTACTTCTTGGCCGAGCCCAGCAGCACGGCGTGCAAGTCAGCGCCAAACGCGTTGACTTCTTCCATGGCGGATTTGTTGCGACGCACCAACCAGTTGTAGCCCAACACCGCGGGCACCGCCACCGCCAAGCCAATGGCGGTCATGATGAGCGATTCGCCCACTGGCCCGGCCACCTTGTCGATGCTGGCTTGACCGGACATGCCGATCTTGACCAAGGCGTTGTAAATTCCCCAAACCGTGCCAAACAAACCGACAAAGGGCGCGGTCGAGCCCACGGTTGCCAAAACTGCCAAGCCATCTTGCAAGCGGCTTTGCACTTGTGCGATGGCGCGTTGGATGCTCATGGTCACCCACGTGTTGAAGTCCACCGCGCCCAAAAGCCCGTCGTGTTTGGTGGCGCCTTCTAAACCTTTTTCGGCGATGTAACGAAATGGGCTTTGTGCCTCCAAACTGTCCGCGCCTTGGCGCACGCTGCCCGCGCTCCAAAACGAGTCTTGCGCGGCCTTGGCTAGGCGCAACACCCGCGATTGCTCCAGCAGCTTGGTGATGATCACGTACCAACTGCCCATGCTCATCAAGACCAAAATCATCAAAGTGCCTTTGGCCACGATGTCGCCTTGTGCCCAAAGCGCCGACAAGCCGTAAGGGTTGTCGATGACTTCTTCGCCTGCCCAAGCGCTGGCAGCGACGCAAAAAGTCAAAAACGCAAGGGCCGTGCGGGGAAATTTGTGGGTGTTCATGTGTGTCCTCATTCCAATGTGCGGAGCTTATTCCAAGCGCCAGGTGTAGCGAATCACGGCCCAGCTTTCTTCGGGCTTGCCATCTGCTGTGCCGGGTCGAAATTGGCATTTGGACAGCGCATTTTTGGCTGCTTCGTCCAACCGTGCGAAGCCTGACGATTTATCGACCAAGGCTTCCTTGACCTTGCCTTCGGTGCTGATCAAGAACTTGAGCGTGACCGTGCCTTCTTCTTCCAAGCGGCGCGAGGCGCTGGGGTAGTTGGGTTCGGCGCAATTGCCGCCGGCTTGTCGCGTGGCCGTTGTGCGAACAGGATTGGCCGCGACCGCTGGCGCAGCGGGAGCTGGCGTGGCCGCAGGCGCGGGTGGCGCGGTGATGGCGGGTGTTGTCGAAGTGGGGGGCGGCAAAGGCGCGGGCGCTACTGTGGGCGTGGCGGGTTTGGGGGGCGGGGGTGTTTTGGGAGCAGGCGGGGGCGGCGTGGCGGGTTTGTTGTCGGCCAGCAGCAAGGCCTCCACCGTGTTTTCGCTCACTTGTACGACTTTGTAGCCCAAGCCAGATGCGATCAACCAAAGCAGCAAGGCGTGCAACATCAGCACCAGCCCAAGGCTGGCCAATGATTTTTTGGGTTTGAAAGGCGAGTAGCCCGATGACAACGAAGTAGACAAGCGCGTAAATCTAAGACAACTGTGTAAATTCTAAGTTGCGGTTGCGTCAAGAAATCAACACAAATGTGCGGGAATGCCCTTTAAAAGCACAAAAGTAAGAAGATCGGCACAATCTGCAGATTGATTCGTGTCAATCTATTCAACGCTCGGGAGTTTTGCGCACCATGTTTACTCACCTTAAGCAGCGCGATGTGCTGTTCACCACGCTCATGGCGGCTGCCATTTTGATGGTCACGATGGGCACTCGGCAATCGATGGGCTTGTACGTGGGGCCGTTGAACACCTCGACCGGTTTGGGCATTGTCAGCATCAGCTTGGCCTTGGCGGTTGGGCAGTTTGTTTGGGGCGCCATTCAGCCCATCGCGGGCGCAGTCGCCGATCGATTTGGCCCTCGCCCTGTGTTGATCGGTGGCTTGTTGCTGCTTGCCTTGGGCACGGCCGTGACGCCTTGGATGGATTCAGGAGTTGGCCTGATTTTGACCATGGGGCTGATGACGGCGGCGGGTTCGGGCGCGTGTAGTTTTTCTGTATTGATTGGCGCGGCGTCGCAGCGCATGCCCGCACAGTCGCGCGGAGAAGCCTCGGGCGTGATCAATGCGGGGGGCTCGCTGGGGCAGTTTGTCTTTGCGCCGATCAACCAAGCGCTGATTCAGTCCATCGGCTGGATGGGCGCCATGTGGACCATGGCGGTGGCGACTTTGGCAGCCTTGCCCTTGGTCAACCAAATGACCCGCAACACCCATGCGCCACACGCAGCCTCGGCGTCTGGAGACGGTTTGGGTCGCGCTGTCAAAGATGCGATCAAAACGCCCAGCTATTTGTTGCTGCACTTGGGGTTTTTTACCTGCGGCTTTCACATCGCGTTTTTGGTCACGCACTTGCCGACCGAAGTGAATTTGTGTGGCTTGCCCGCCAGCGTGGCCAGTTGGTCATTGGCCATCATCGGCTTGGCCAATATTTTGGGCAGTTTGTACGCGGGTTCGTGTGTCAACAAATACCGCAGCAAATATGTGCTGGCTTTCATGTACGGCTCACGCGCGGTGCTGATCGCTTTGTATTTGTTGGCGCCCAAAACCAATCTGACGTTTTACTTGTTTGCGGCCGGTTTGGGCTTTACTTGGTTGGCTACTGTGCCGCCTACCGCCGCGATTGTGGGCAAATTGTTTGGCGTGCGCTACTTGGGAACCTTGTTTGGGTTGACGCTGCTGTCTCACCAAGTTGGCGGGTTTTTGGGCGCTTACTTGGGTGGGTTGGCGTTCAACGCGTTTGGTGACTACCAGTGGATGTGGTTTGCCGACATTGCTTTGTCTGCCATGGCCGCGTTGGTGAATTTGCCGATCAAGGAAGCCAAACCGCAACCCGTGATGGCCTGATCTCGCTGCTTGAGCCCACAAACAACAAACCCCGCATGAAGCGGGGTTTGTTTTGGGTGGCAGATGCCAACCAGATCAGTGGTTGTCGGTCAGCTGATCCAAGATCGCTGGGTTTTCAAGCGTTGAGGTGTCTTGCGTGATGGCTTCGTTTTTCGCCAGTGAACGCAACAAACGGCGCATGATTTTGCCAGAGCGGGTTTTGGGCAAGTTGTCGCCAAAGCGGATGTCTTTGGGTTTGGCAATCGGGCCAATTTCTTTGCCCACATGGTCGCGCAAGATTTTGGCGATGGCTTTGGCTTCGTCGCCGACTGGACGGGGACGCTTCAAGACCACGAATGCGCAGATGGCTTCGCCCGTGGTGTCGTCGGGACGACCCACCACGGCGGCTTCGGCCACCAGCTCGGTGCAGCTCACCAAGGCAGATTCAATTTCCATCGTGCCCATGCGGTGGCCGGAGACGTTCAACACATCGTCAATGCGACCGGTGATGGTGAAGTAGCCAGTTTTTTCGTCGCGAATCGCGCCGTCGCCTGCCAAGTAGTACTTGCCTTTGAAGTCGTCGGGGTAGTAGCTTTTCTTGAAGCGCTCGGGGTCGCCCCAAATCGTGCGAATCATGGATGGCCAAGGACGCTTGACCACCAAAATGCCGCCTTGACCGTTGGGCATGTCTTCGCCAGTTTCACTCACGATGGCCGCTTGAATACCAGGGAAAGGCAGCGTGCATGAGCCGGGCACCATGGGCGTGACACCGGGCAGCGGGGTGATCATGTGGCCGCCGGTTTCGGTTTGCCAGAAGGTGTCCACGATGGGGCAACGGCTGCCGCCCACGTGTTTGTAATACCACTCCCACGCGGCAGGGTTGATGGGCTCGCCCACCGAGCCGAGCAAGCGCA
>CAIYFE010000324.1 GCA_903925445.1 uncultured Burkholderiales bacterium
AGTTTAACGTGCGCCATCTCCACCCCGTGTAAAGTTGGGGTTTTGTCAATTTCCAATTCAACATGAGTCCAACCGCTGCGCCACACGCTTATGAAATCAAAAGCGCATCGCTCCCACTTGTCTCCTTTGTGCTGAAAAATTCCGATGTATCAGCCCTTGAAGCCGACCTCAAGCGTCGCTTGGGCGCTACTCCCGATTTTTTTGACAACGACCCCGTGGTCATTGACTTGCAGCATCTGGACAACCCCGATGCGGCGCTGGACTTTGGCCTGATTTGCCAACTGCTGCGAGCGCATCGCATGCAGCCAGTGGCCGTGCGAGGCGTGCAAGACCACCATCTGGTCAGCGCACAAGCCGCTGGCTTGTTTGAAGCGCGCGATTTGAGCGTTGCCGCCCCAACAGGCCGCGTCGAAACCGTGATCCAAGAAGTCGTGCGCGAAGTCGAGGTGGTGCGCGAAGTGCCCGCCCCCAGCGCCGCCGCCATGATTGTTGACAAGCCCTTGCGCTCGGGCCAACACGTCTACGCCCGAGGCCGCGACTTGGTGGTGTTGGCCATGGTCAATCCGGGGGCTGAAATCATGGCCGACGGACACATCCACGTCTACGCGCCCTTGCGGGGCAAGGCCATTGCAGGCGCTCGCGGTAATGAAGAAGCTCGCATTTTCACGCTGGCCCTGGAAGCTGAGCTCATTTCAATAGCCGGAACGTATCGAACCAGCGACACGCCGCTGCCCCCAGAAGTGGCCGGAAAACGGGCGCAAGTCACATTGCAAGGCGAAAAGCTGGTCATGCAGCCGCTGTAAACTTAGCGAATTGATTTTTAAAACTAATAAAAGGCTTTTTCATGGCAAAAATCGTTGTGGTGACGTCCGGTAAAGGCGGTGTGGGCAAGACCACCACCAGCGCCAGCTTCTCATCAGGTTTGGCTTTGCGCGGATTCAAAACAGTGGTGATCGACTTTGACGTCGGTTTGCGTAATTTGGACCTCATCATGGGTTGCGAACGTCGCGTGGTGTATGACTTCATCAACGTGATCAACGGCGAAGCCACCCTCAACCAAGCCCTGATCAAAGACAAACAATGCGACAACTTGTTCGTTTTGGCTGCCTCGCAGACCCGCGACAAAGAGGCCTTGACACAAGAAGGCGTGGAGCGCGTGCTCAAAGATCTCGATGGCATGGGGTTTGACTACATTGTTTGCGACTCCCCCGCTGGCATCGAAACAGGCGCCATGATGGCCATGCACTTTGCCGACGAAGCCTTGGTGGTCACCAACCCAGAAGTCTCCTCGGTGCGCGACTCTGACCGCATCTTGGGCATGCTCAGCAGCAAGACCAAGCGCGCCATCGAGGGCGACACACCGATCAAAGAACACTTGCTCATCACGCGCTACAACCCTGCTCGCGTGGACGAAGGCCAGATGTTGTCGATCGAAGACATCCAAGACATCTTGCGCATCCCACTCATTGGCGTGATTCCCGAGTCTGAAAACGTCTTGACAGCCTCTAACCAAGGCCTGCCAGCGGTTCACTTGGCCAACACCGATGTGTCCGAAGCCTACAAAGACGTGATTGGCCGCTTCATGGGCGAAGACCTGCCCTTGCGATTCACCGACCACGTCAAGCCAGGTTTGCTCAAACGCATTTTTGGCGGGAAGTAAAACCATGTCATTGCTTTCCATCCTGCTCGGCGAAAAAAAGAAAACTGCCAGTGTGGCCAAAGAACGCTTGCAGTTCATCTTGACCCATGAGCGCACCGGCCGCGGCGGCGCACAACCCGA
>CAIYFE010000325.1 GCA_903925445.1 uncultured Burkholderiales bacterium
ATTTCACGCAGCACCGCCAAGGAGGCATTGCGCATGAGTTGGTATTCTTTGTCGGTCAGCGTTTGCGCTGGTGCAACGGTGATGGAGTCACCGGTGTGCACGCCCATGGGGTCTAAGTTTTCAATCGAGCAAATGATGATGCAGTTGTCCGCCTTGTCGCGCACCACTTCCATCTCGTACTCTTTCCAACCCAAGAGCGATTCTTCAATCAACAACTCGTTGGTGGGGGACGCTTCGAGGCCGCGTTTGCAAATAGTTTCAAACTCTTCAGGGTTGTAGGCAATGCCGCCACCGGTGCCACCGAGTGTGAAGCTTGGACGAATGACGGTGGGAAAGCCCACGCGCTTTTGCACATCCCACGCTTCTTCCATGCTGTGGGCAATGCCCGAGCGGGCTGACCCCAAACCAATTTTGGTCATGGCGTCTTTGAACTTGAGACGGTCTTCCGCCTTGTCGATGGCCTCGGGGGTCGCGCCAATCAGCTCGACTTTGTATTTGGCCAACACGCCGTGGTGCCACAAATCGAGTGCGCAGTTGAGGGCCGTTTGTCCACCCATGGTGGGCAAGATGGCATCGGGACGTTCTTTGGCAATGATTTTCTCAACCGTTTGCCAAGTGATCGGTTCGATGTAGGTGACGTCGGCCGTGGCAGGGTCGGTCATGATCGTCGCGGGGTTGCTGTTGATCAAAATGACTTTGTAACCCTCTTCGCGCAAGGCTTTACACGCTTGCACACCCGAGTAGTCGAATTCGCACGCCTGACCAATGATGATCGGGCCTGCGCCAATGATGAGGATGCTTTTTAAATCGGAACGCTTGGGCATTAGTTTTTCTCCATCAATTTGATGAAGCGGTCAAAAAGGTAGGCAATATCATGTGGACCAGGCGAAGCTTCGGGGTGTCCTTGGAAACAAAACGCGGGCTTGTCGGTGCGTGCCAGTCCCTGCAAAGTGCCATCAAACAAAGACACATGCGTGGCTCGCAGGTTGGCAGGCAACGACTTTTCATCGACCGCAAAACCGTGGTTTTGGCTAGTGATGGAGACGCGACCACTGTCAAGGTCTTTGACCGGATGGTTGGCGCCGTGGTGACCAAATTTCATCTTGAAGGTTTTGGCACCGCTGGCCAAGGCCATGATTTGATGACCCAAGCAAATGCCAAAGGTTGGAATACCGGTTTCAATGAGTTCACGCGCCGCAGCAATGGCGTAATCGCAAGGCTCTGGATCGCCAGGGCCATTGGACAAGAAGATGCCGTTGGGCTTGAGCTTGAGCACTTCGGCGGCCGGCGTTTTGGCGGGCACCACGCTGACTCGGCAACCCCGCTGCGCCAACATGCGCAAGATGTTTTTCTTGACGCCAAAGTCGTAGGCGACCACATGAAATTGAGGTGCTTTGACGGTGCCGTAACCCTCGCCCAAAGTCCACTCGGTTTGCGTCCATTCGTAGCCTTGTGCAACCGTGACTTTTTGCGCCAAATCCAAACCCGCCATGGAAGGTGCGGCTTTGGCGGCGGCAATGGCTTGATCGATCAAGGCGGGCGTGACGGCCTCGCCTTGCTTCAAACCGATGATGGCGCCGTTTTGGGCCCCTTTGCTGCGCAGCAAACGGGTGAGTTTGCGGGTGTCGATGTTGGCAATCGCCACGGTGTGGCTGTCGCGCAAGTAGTCCGACAAGGATTGTGTTGAACGGAAATTGCTGGCCAACAAGGGCAGATCTTTGATGATCAAACCAGCGGCATGGACTTGGCTGGCTTCGATGTCCTCAGGGTTGACGCCATAGTTGCCGATGTGCGGATAAGTCAAGGTGACGATCTGCTGGCAGTAACTGGGGTCGGTGAGGATTTCTTGATAACCGACGATGGAGGTGTTGAACACCACCTCGCCGACTGTGGAGCCAGCGGCTCCAATCGAATTGCCAACAAAGACCGTGCCGTCTGCAAGCGCCAAAATGGCGGGCGGGAATGTTCCCTGAAGAGACAAAAGCACTGGGTTCTCCGGAATAGTTCGGGTACGCCTCAGGCTCTCCAGAGAAATGACTCTCTTTGGGGCTGCTTGTTCGAGGAATTTGCCTTGGATTTAGCTGGGGCGTACAGGTTGATGCGGGAAAGCCTCTCATTATATCCGAGGCACTGGTTTACCCCGATCCAAGGTCTTTCAAGCGCAGGCGCTGGCGTACAAGCAAATTGCGGCGGCAGCGGCCACGTTGAGCGACTCTTCTCCGCCCGGTTGATCAATGCGCACACGCACATCGGCGCGTGCGGCCAGCTCAGGCGATACGCCCTGCCCTTCATGGCCTAGCAACCAAGCGCAAGGCTTGGGAATGGCTCTTTGTTGCTGCAACTCATGCAAATTTGTGCCCTGATGCACGTCGGTGGTCAGCCAAGGCACGGTCAAGGCACTCAAAGCTTCGGGCAAGACGCCCTCTACCAAATTCAAACCAAAATGAGCGCCCATGCCAGAACGCAACACTTTGGAGGACCACAAAGCAGCGGAGCCCTTGAGCGCAATCACCTGGGAAAAACCAAAAGCCGAGGCGCTTCGCAGAATCGAGCCGACGTTGCCCGCATCTTGCACCCGGTCTAACACCACCGTGGCGAGCGCGGGTTGAATCTCCAACGCAGCGGGCAAAGCGATCACAAAACCCATGCGCGCGGGCGACTCCAAACCGCTGATGTCTTGAAACAAAGCATCGGGCAAGACCACGTTTCGCGGTGCGGCTTGCGTCCATTCGGGCAGCAATTGGCTGACGATGGACTCTGCAAACACAGCCAATTCAGGTTGAACGCCTCGCGCCAAGGCGGCACGGCACAAATGGTCACCTTCCAACCAAACACGTTGGCTTTTGCGGTAGGCCGTGCTGTCTTGGGACAAACGGCGCAATGATTTGACCAAGGGGTTGTCTCGCGAAGTGATCACATTCATTTCAGCACCTGCGCAACGGGAGAAAAGCTTTTGCGATGCCAAGTTGTGGCGCCATGCGAGCGCAAAGCTTGCAAATGTGCCTCAGTACCGTACCCCTTGTGTTGGTCAAACCCATACTGAGGAAACTCTGCGTGCATGGCCTGGCACAAACGATCGCGATGCACCTTGGCCAAGATAGAGGCCGCAGAGATGGCTGCTACTTTGCTGTCACCTTTGACAATGGCTTCGGCCAACACATCCAACACAGGCAAGCGATTGCCATCGACCAAAACTTTATGGGGCTTGAGGCGCAAGCCATCGACGGCACGACGCATGGCCAGCATAGTGGCTTGCAAAATATTGAGCTGATCGATTTCCTCTACCGAAGCCTCAGCAATGCTGCAACACAAGGCTTTGGCGCGAATTTCATCGAACAAGCGATCACGTTTGAGTGCGGTGAGTTTTTTGGAATCTGCCAAACCTTGGATCGGATGCAAATCGTCCAAGATGACAGCAGCCGCCACCACGGGCCCGGCCAAAGGCCCACGCCCAGCCTCATCCACACCGGCGATCAAGCCAGGTGCATCCCAGGGCAATGGCGTTTGTTCAGCCTTGAAGAACTTCTTGGATCGCATGGCTGGCCAAGGATGCGGTGTCTCGCCGCAAGCTGTCGTGTAAACCTGAAAAAATCTGCTGGACTTGCTGCACGCGCTCGGGCTCATCGAACCAACGCAAAACCTCAAGCGCCAAAGCTTGCGGCGTGGCGGCGTCTTGCAACAATTCGGGCACGACAAAATCGTTCGACAAAATGTTGGGCAAGCCCACCCAAGGTTGCAATTTTTTAGCGCGCGTGATCCACCAACTCAAGACGTTCATGTTGTAAGCAATCACCATCGGGCGCTTGAACAGCGCCGCCTCCAATGTGGCGGTGCCGCTGGCATTCAAGGTCACGTCACAGGCGGCCAAAGCCCAATGCGATTGCCCTTCCAAGATCTGCAAATTGGGCACATTGACGGCCTTGGCAAGTTGCTCAATTTGCGCTTTGAGCGCTGGCACAGCAGGCAAGACAAATTGCAAATCCGCTTGCTGGGCATGCGTCAGCCGAGCAGCTTGCAAAAATCGTTTGGCCAAGTATTTGATTTCTGAGTCGCGGCTTCCAGGCAACAGCGCCACAATGCGGGCATTGGGCGCCAAGCCCAACGCTTGTCGGGCAGCGTCGCGATCTACCTGCTGCGGAATCATTTGCGCCAAGGGATGCCCCACATACGTAGCCCGAATTCCATGTTGCGCCAACAAATCCACCTCAAATGGAAATATGCACAACACGTGATCGACGCTCTGCTTGATTTTTTCGATCCGATCAGCGCGCCAAGCCCAAATCGATGGGCAAACAAAATGCACCGTTGGAATGCCGTGCGCCTTGAGGTCCCGCGCCAAATCCAAATTGAAATCGGGCGCATCCACGCCGATGAAAGCACTGGGTGGGTGTGCCAACAACTGGTCGCGCAGCTGTCGGCGAATACCAACAATTCTTCGGTAATGCCGCAAAACCTCGACGTAGCCACGCACAGCCAGTTGATTGCTTGACCATTGCGCATCAAATCCTTGCGCAACCATTTGCGCACCGCCAATGCCGCTGGCCTTCAAATCGGGCCACGTCTTTTTCATGCCTTGCAGCAACAAACTCGCCAACAAATCGCCCGAGGCCTCGCCGGCCACCAGCGAAAAAGACAAAGCTTGCTGCATAAAAAATTAACGCACGATGCCGCGTTGCGGCGAGGATTGGTTCAGAAAATCCAACATCATGGCAACATCGGGTGCGGACTCGGGCTTGTCTTTCACCAACTCAGCGATGCGTGATTTGGATTGCTCCAAGGTCAACTCATCGCGGTACAAAGCCTTGAACATCGACTTGACCGCGCCGATGCGCTCGGGCGAAAAGCCACGGCGACGCAATCCCTCAAAATTCATAGAACGCGCTTGAGCAGGCTGACCTTGGCACATGACAAACGGCGGCAAATCGGCAAACAAAAGCGAATGCATGGCCGTGAAGCAATGCGCACCCAAGCGAACAAACTGGTGGACAACAGTGAAGCCCCCCAAAATCGCCCAATCGCCCACATGCACATGCCCCGCCAGTTGCGAGCTGTTTGCAAAAATCGTGTGGTTGCCCACTTGGCAATCATGTGCCAAATGCACATAAGCCATGATCCAGTTGTCGTCGCCCAAGCGCGTCACACCCACGTCGCCAGGCGAGCCTATGTTGAAAGTACAAAACTCGCGGATGGTGTTGCGCGCACCGATGAGCAATTCACAAGGCTCGCCCGCATATTTTTTATCTTGCGGAATGGCGCCCAATGAGTTGAATTGAAAAATGCGGTTGTCGCGACCAATCGTGGTGTGACCTTCGATGACGCAATGCGCGCCAATCGTCGTACCCGCATCAATGCGAACGTCCGGCCCAATGATGGTGTAAGGACCGACCTGCACCGAACTGTCGAGCTCGGCTTTGGGATCAACGATTGCGGTTGCGTGAATCAAGCTCATGTCGACCACTCGGCGCTTTAAGCAATGCTGCGCATGGTGCACATCAATTCAGCTTCCACCGCGGTGTCGTCACCTACTTTGGCGCGCGCTTTGAATTTGAAAATACCCGCTTTCATTCGGTCAAGTTCGACTTCCAGCACCAATTGATCGCCTGGCTCAACCGGACGCTTGAAACGAGCGCCATCAATGCCCGCAAAGTAATAGACCGTTTTGTCGTCAGGTGCAGCACCCAAGGTGTCAAAGGCCAACAAAGCAGCAGCTTGCGCCAAGGCTTCGAGCATCAAAACGCCTGGCATCACGGGGCGGTGAGGAAAATGCCCCGTGAAAAAAGGCTCATTGATGGTGACATTCTTCAACGCCTTGATGCTTTTGCCTTTGTCAATCTCGAGCACGCGATCGACCAACAAAAATGGATAACGATGCGGCAATTGTTTGAGAACTTGATGAATGTCCATGCTCATTTTTTGTATCTTTCTAAGTCTGATTCAATCTGTTTGATGCGCTCGCGCAGGCGATGCAACTGACGCAAAGTTGCCGCATTTTTTTCCCAAGAAGCATTGTCGTCGATGGGAAAAACGCCACTGTA
>CAIYFE010000326.1 GCA_903925445.1 uncultured Burkholderiales bacterium
AGTTCGTTGAAGTTTTCGTGGTAGTTGTCGGGATAGACCTCGACCTTGCGTAAATGCTCAGGAACGCTGGCCAACAATTGTTGGCCAGCGCTTGAGTCAGCTAAAAAATCTTGTCCCGCAATCGCGGCAAACACCGGGCTGGGCCACAGGCTGAAGTCTTTGGGCAAAGCTTTTTGCGCCTGCATCAGGGCATTGGCAAATCGGAAACTGGGCTCTGTGCCTCGAATGCCGCTGGCTTGGTCTTGCACAATGCGCTCGGCAATTTGGGTGTCGTGGGTCAACACATGCGAGAACGATTTCACTGGCACCTTGGCCGTTGGAAACAGCTTCGCCCAAAAACCAGAAAATTTCTCGAGCACCTTGGGAACCGGAATGGCGTTGAAAAAATAAGGCGATGACAACACATAGCCCTTGATTTGCGTGTCGTTGGCAAAGCGCCCCAAGGCCAAATGGGCCGCGATCAAACCGCCCATTGAATGCCCCATGATGAAAATTGGCAAATCCGGATAACGCGCTTTGATCCATTGCAGCAGCAACTCGGTGTCTACCAAGAATTGATCGAACGATGGAATATCCACCCGTTTGCCACTGGCGTGGCCCACCATGTCAAGACTCAAAGTGGCCACGCCGTGCTGTTTGAAATAATTTGCCGGCACGCAAAAGTCACCCGCATGCGCCATGCCACCGTGAATGGCCAAGATCACGATGCGAGGTGATGGCGGCTGCCACACATGAATCGTGCGTGACTTGCCGTCGCTGCACACCAGTGAATCGAGGCGATCTTCGAAATAGCGCATGGCTGACTCCTTTTGCGTGATTTTAGGGATCAGTCTGGCTGCGTCGTGGCTTGACGGCGACGGCGCATCAACAAATACACCGCCGGAATCACAAACATCGACAACAGCGGTGCTGTGATCATGCCTCCCACCATGGGCGCGGCAATGCGTTGCATGACCTCAGACCCGGTGCCCGTGCCCCACATGATGGGAAACAAGCCCGCCAAGATCACCGCCACCGTCATTGCCTTGGGACGCACGCGCAAAACAGCGCCTTCGCGGATGGCATCTAACAAATCAGCTTCACTGCTTTTGCCTTGCGCCAAGCGCGCTTCCCACGCTTGACGAAGGTACAGCAACATGATTACGCCAAACTCGGCCGACACGCCCGCCAATGCAATGAATCCCACCGCACCCGCCACCGACAAGTTGTAGTTGAGCAAGTACAGCAACCAAATGCCGCCCACCAAAGCAAACGGCAGTGTCATCATGATGAGCGCCGCTTCTTCAAAGCGTTTGAAGGTCAAATACAACAGCACAAAAATGATGAGCAAGGTAAATGGCACCACCACTTTGAGCTTGGCCGTGGCGCGCTCCAAAAACTCAAACTGACCCGACCAAGAAATCGAGTAACCCGGTGGCAACTTGACTTCTTTCATCACCGCTGCTTGCATGTCATGCACCGCCGAGCGCAAGTCTCGACCGCGAATGTCAACATACACCCAACCCGACAAACGTGCGTTTTCGCTGCGCAACATGGGCGGTCCATCGGTGATGCTGACATCGGCCACGTCAGACAAGACCAAGCGAATGCCTTGTGCGTTCACGATGGGCAAGGCTTTGAGCTTGTCCAAAGAGTCACGAATTTCACGCGGGTAGCGGATGTTGATGGGAAAACGCTGCAAGCCTTCCACGGTTTCGCCAATGTTTTCGCCACCCACGGCAGAGGTGATGACCGATTGCACATCGGCAATGTTCATGCCAAAACGCGCCGCAGCTTCGCGCTTGATGTTGACGTCCACATAACGGCCACCGGTCAAACGTTCCGCCAACGCGCTGCTCACGCCATCGACGTCTTTCAAAACACGTTCAATGTCGGTGGTGATGCGCTCGATCGTGGCCAAGTCTGTGCCCGCCACTTTGACGCCCACGGGGCTTTTGATGCCAGTCGCCAACATGTCGATGCGGTTGCGAATCGGTGGCACCCAAATGTTAGAAATACCGGGCACTTTGACGATGCGATCCAACTCCTCGATCAATTTGTCTTGCGTCATGCCATCGCGCCATTCTTTGCGAGGCTTGAATTGAATCGTGGTCTCGAACATTTCCAAAGGCGCGGGGTCGGATGCGGTTTCAGCGCGTCCGGCCTTGCCGTAAACGCTCAACACTTCGGGCACGGTTTTGATCAAGCGATCGGTTTGTTGCAACAACTCCGAGGCCTTGCCGGCTGACAAACCGGGCAAAGCCGTGGGCATGTAAAGCAAGTCCCCCTCGTCCAAGCGCGGCATGAATTCACCGCCGATGTGTTGCAACGGCCAAAAACTCATCACCAGCAACACGGCAGCCACACCCAATGTGTGCTTGGGTTTGGCCAAAACTTTTTCAAGCAAGGGCTCGTAAATTTTGATCAAGAAGCGGTTGATGGGATTGCTTTTTTCGTCCGGAATGTGGCCGCGAATCAAATACCCCATGAGCACCGGAATCAAGGTGATCGACAAGGCTGCGGCTGCGGCCATGGCGTAGGTTTTGGTGAAAGCCAAGGGTGAGAACAAACGCCCTTCTTGCGCTTCCAGCGTGAACACCGGAATGAACGACAACGTGATGATGAGCAGCGAAAAGAACAACGCAGGCCCCACCTCAGCCGCCGCATCGGCGATCACGCCCCAGCGCGCCTTGCCCTTGAGCTCACCGTCGGGATTTGAATGCTTCCATTGCTCCAAATGCTTGTGCGCGTTTTCAATCATCACAACCGCCGCGTCCACCATCGCGCCAATCGCAATGGCAATGCCGCCCAAAGACATGATGTTGGCGTTCACGCCTTGGTAGCGCATGACAATGAAAGCCATCAAGATGCCCAGCGGCAACGACACAATGGCCACCAAAGCAGAGCGCATGTGAAACAAAAAGATCAAGCACACCACGGCCACCACGATGAACTCTTCGAGCAACTTGTGGCCCAAGTTTTCAATCGCGCGTTCAATCAGACCAGAGCGGTCATAGGTCGGCACAATTTCAACGCCATCGGGTAAGCCGGCTTGGAGTTGCTCCAGCTTGGCCTTCACAGCTTCAATGGTTTGCAATGCGTTTTTGCCCGAACGCATGACAATCACGCCGCCCGTGGCTTCGCCCTCGCCGTCCAACTCGCCAATGCCGCGACGCATTTCAGGTCCAATTTGAATGCGTGCCACATCGCCCAAACGCACAGGCACGCCAGCTTCATTGGTTCGCAAAGGCACGTTGCGGAAATCGTCCAGATTTTGCAAGTAGCCCGATGCGCGCACCATGTATTCGGCTTCACCCAACTCCAACACGGAGCCGCCGTTTTCTTGGTTGGCTTTTTGAATCGCCTCCACCACATGCGTGTGAGAAACACGGTACGCGGCCATCTTGTCAGGATCCAACACGATTTGGTATTGACGCACCATGCCGCCAATGGACGCGACTTCGGCCACGTTGGGCACTGTTTTGAGTTCGTACTTCAAAAACCAGTCTTGCAAAGCACGCAACTGTGACGCGTCGTGGGTGCCTTTGCGATCGATCAACGAGTACTGATAAATCCAGCCCACGCCCGTTGCGTCAGGCCCCAGCGACGCTTTGGCGCTGGGTGGCAACTTGGATTGCACTTGGTTGAGGTATTCAAGCACGCGCGAACGCGCCCAATACAAGTCCGTGCCGTCTTCAAACAAAACATAAACATAGGAGTCGCCAAAGAAGGAGTAACCGCGCACCGTCTTCGCCCCAGGCACCGACAGCATGGTGGTGGTCAACGGGTAAGTGACTTGGTTTTCAACAATGCGAGGCGCCTGTCCCGGATACGTGGTGCGGATGATGACTTGCACATCCGACAAGTCGGGCAAAGCATCCAACGGTGTTTTGCTGACCGAGTACACACCCCAAGCGGCGATCATCAAGGTGGCCAGCAAAACCAGAAATCGGTTGACGATCGACCAACGAATGATTTTTGCAATCATGGCTGTGCTCCTGCTTGGCCGTTCAAGCGCGCTTCTACGCCCTTCAAGCTGGCTTCTGAGTCAATCAAGAATTGCGACGACACCACCACTTGCTCGCGCAAGTGAAGTCCGCTTTTGACTTCGGTTTGGCCGGCGTTTTCAATGCCCACTTCCACCTCCACGGGACGGAACTTGCCGCCTTCTTCAGCCACCAAAACAACCGTGCGTTTGCCCGTTTGAATCACCGCTTCGCTTGGAATCAACATCGCTTGACGTGCCTGCGGATCTGTGAATTGCATTTGCACAAACATGCCCGGCACCAAATGCTCGCCTGCGTTGTTCAACGCCAATCTGACTTTGACGGTGCGCGTGGACGGATTGACTTCGGGCAACACGGCTTGCACAAAACCTTTGAAAGGCTTGGCATCGTTGGCGCTTTTGGCTTGCACCTGCGCGCCAGGACGGATGAAGGCCACTTGGCTTTCTGGCACCTCCGCCTCGGCCCACACGCTGGACAAGCCATTGATGCGAAACAAACTCGCGCCGGCCATGAGCGTCATGCCCTCGCGCGCCATGTTCTCTAAGACCACGCCAGAAATCGGCGCCGTCACCGTCATGCGCGCTTGCACCACGCCTTTTTGCTCCACGTCTTGGATTTGCGCTTCGCTCATGCCGACTTGGCGCATGCGCTGGCGAGCGGCATCGACCAATGAAGACAAATCCGCACCTTCAAAGCGCTTAACCGACAAGAATTCTTCTTGCGCAGCGACCCATTCGGGCACATACACATCGGCCAAGGCTTGCCCTTTTCGGACTTTTTCCAGCGTTGAGCGCACATGCAAGCGCTCCACAAATCCGCTGGCACGCGCTTGGATGACCACTTGATCGCGCTCATTGAAAGCGATGTTGCCCACCGCCACGATGTGCGGCGACAAACTTCCCTCGCTGACTTGCACCGTGCGCACACCCAGGTTTTGTTGGATGCGAGAGCTCACGGTCACACTGCCAGCGTCTTCGTTTTCATTGGCGTAGACAGGCACCAACATCATGTCCATGAAAGGCGATTTACCGGGTTTGTCAAAACGCGTGCCCGGCACCATGGGGTCGTGGTAGTAGAGAATTTTTCCCTGCCCAGTCTCTGGTTGCGACGCCGCTTCTTGGGGTTGATCTTGCATGGCCTGCACAGGTGCTTCTTGCATGGGGCTGCCATATTGTTGGTAGGCATACGCGGCAGCCAGAGCCAAAGCCACTGCGCTCAAAGTCAAAATCCATTGTGTTTTTTTCATGTCAATTCCTGATCGGTGTGAGGTAGTTCAGTTGCGCCCAAACCAAAGCGGTTTGCATCGCCAAGCGCTGATGCGCCATTTGGGTGTCCAAGGCCATGCGACGTGCTTGCAGCACATCGTTCAAATTGCCGACCCCTCCTCGGTAAGCCGTCAATGCGGCGTGGATGCGCTCTTGCGCGAGTGGCAGTTGTGTGGCCTCCAACTCAGACACACGTGCTTGATTGCTTTGCCACTCTTGCAACAAGGCTTGGATGTGCGCAACGTGTTCGCGCTCCGCCTCTTCGCGTTGCGCATGAAGTTGTGCCACCGAAGCCGCTTTGGCAGCAACTTCACGGTCTTGCACACTCGCTTGACGCCATTGCAAAGGCAGCGAAACGTTCACCGACACCATGTCCGAAAACTCAGGCGCACGTTTGTTGAACATCAACTCAACCGTCCAATTGGCTTTGCGATTGGCTTGTGCCAAGTCAAGTTCCGCTTGGGCAACGTCTTGCATGCGTCGCATCCACAGCAAGTGCGGATGCGCCTCGCTCAAACCATGCAAATCATGGTGTTGCCAAGGCGTGGTTCGCATGACGGGAAGCTCGCCCAAGGTGGACGTGTCTTGTTCACCCGTCCAGCGTTTGAGTTGCGTGTCGGTCACATCAATTTCGCGTTGGCTCTGCGCAAGTTGATCTTTGAGTTGCGCCAACTCCAAACGCGCCGACAACACATCGGCCTGGGACGCCTTGGCGCTTCGGTAGAGCGACTCAACGCTTTGCATTTGCAAAGTTGCTTCTTGGAGTTGCTGCCGCAACAACGTGTGCATTTGTTGCTGGTAGTAACGCATCAACCAAGCTTGCGCTGTGTCTTTGGCAATCTCTTGTTCGGACACGGTGCGCTGCGCCTGTGAGGCCATGGCTTCACGTTGGTAGCGCGACGCCAAAGCTTGCCGCTTGTCTGAACGAACCCACTCCTGCATCAAACCCACGCTGCGCATGGTCATGAAATCGGGCGTGAGTTTGTACTTGTCTTGCCCAGTCACAGGCAAGTTGTTCACGCCGACCTTGAACACCGGATCGGGCAACTGAGCTGCAACAACAGCCATTTGTTGTGCCGCATCTTGGGTCGCATCATGTGCCACCAAGGTTTGTGAGCGCGCTTGCGCCAAGGCCACGGCTTTTTCCAACGTCAG
>CAIYFE010000327.1 GCA_903925445.1 uncultured Burkholderiales bacterium
AATTGTTGGGCTTGCTCAAACAATTGTGCCGACCACCCCGAACGCGCCAACGCCACGCCACACGCCAAGCCAGCAATTCCTGCACCTGCAATCAATCCGTGTTTGTCCATACGTAGATTGTGCAATTCCAAACAGCAATTTTTATGTTCGAATCGTTGTTTTACATCAACACGCACGAGCTTTTATGCAACGCAGATCACTTCTTCAAGCAGGCGCCGCCTTTTCACTTTTGCCCACCGTGCTGCATGCGCAGGACAAATACCCCAGCAAACCCATTGTTTGGGTGTGCCCTTACGCAGCGGGAGGCAACGCCGACAGTCGTTCACGCCAAGTGGCCAAGGCCATGAGCACCATCTTGGGTCAGCCCATCGTGGTGGACAACAAAGCCGGCGCGGGCGGCAACATTGGCACCGAGGCCATTGTTCGCGGCAAACCCGATGGCTACACGCTGGGCATGGGCAACTTCGCGCCCTTGGCAGTCAATCAAACTTTGTTCAAGAAAATCAACTTCGACCCCCTCACCGACTTGACCCCAATTTGCCTGATCGAGCGCGGCCCCCTGATTTTGATGGTACGCACCGACTCGCCCTACAAATCGGTGAAAGACATCGTGGCGGCTGCCAAAGCGGCTCCCGGCAAGCTCAGCTACGGCTCCGGTGGTATTGGCGGCTCGCATCACCTGAGCGCGGCTTTGTTTGAACACGTGGCGGGCATCGACATGATTCACGCGCCCTACAAGAGCGGTTCTGCCGCGGCCACCGACTTGATGGGCGGCCAAGTCCAAATGATGTTTGAACAAATGTACGCGGCCATGCCGTCTATTCAGGGCGGTCGCATGCGCGCTTTGGCCATCACCAGCAAAAAACGCTCGCCCCTCTTGCCCGATCTGCCCACCATGGCCGAACAAGGCTATCCCGACGTCGAAGTGCTCAACTGGCAAGGTTTGGTGGGCCCCAAAGGCATGCCCGCCAGCTTGGTCAAACAACTCAATGCGGTGTGCAACCAAGCCCTGCAAACTGCGGAGGTCAAAGAAAAAATCCTCAGCCAAGGCAACGAAGTCGGCGGCGGCACGCCCGAGCAATTCGCGGCCCTGATCAAGGCAGAAGCCCCACGCTGGGCAAAGGTTGTCAAAGACGCGAAAATAGAGGCTGAATAAGTTTTCTATATTTTTTACCTATGACACTCAAAGCCCCCGAACTGCTGTTGCCCGCCGGCTCGCTCGACAAGATGCGCGCTGCCTACGACTTCGGCGCCGACGCGATTTACGCCGGCCAGCCACGCTACAGCTTGCGTGCCCGCAACAACGAATTTCGTTTGGAGCAAATCGGCATCGGCATCGCCGAAGCGCACGCGCGGGGGAAAAAATTCTTTGTCACCAGCAACTTGCTGCCCCACAACGACAAGGTGCGCACCTACTTGCGTGACATCGAACCCGTCATCGCCATGAAGCCCGATGGCCTCATCATGGCCGACCCGGGTCTGATCATGATGGTGCGCGAAAAGTGGCCTGAAGTGCCCATCCACATGTCGGTGCAAGCCAACACGGTCAACTGGGCGGCGGTCAAGTTTTGGCAAAAAGTGGGCGTCACCCGCATCATCTTGTCGCGCGAGTTGAGCTTGGATGAAATCGAAAAAATTCGCCAAGAATGCCCCGACATGGAGCTGGAGGTGTTTGTGCACGGCGCGCTGTGCATTGCCTACTCGGGACGCTGCTTGCTGTCGGGCTACTTCAACCGACGCGACCCCAACCAAGGCACTTGCACCAACGCATGCCGCTGGAACTACAGCACCCAAGAAGGCACCGAAGAAAACGACGCCGGCGAAGTCCAACCCATCAAAATGGAAAAAGACTTCAGCTTCGAAGCCGAACGTGAAGCCGCTGAAAAAAGCTTTTCAGCCACCGGTGATGGCCAACGCCACCCCGCTGCCGACAAGGTCTACCTGATCGAAGAAGCGGGGCG
>CAIYFE010000328.1 GCA_903925445.1 uncultured Burkholderiales bacterium
ACACGTGCTGGAGCAACGATCACCGCGTTTGCGTGCTTGGCTGGACTTGATGGAGGATCTTTCGGGGCACGAGAACGCGCAATGGCTCGATCGCGCTCAACTCTCGCACCACTTGCAAGACCTATTGCAAGAAATTGGCCGCGTCTACGCACCTTTTTTGGTGGCCAACGCACAGGCCGCGCACCAAGGTTTGACAAGTTTTGAAGTGCGCTTAGACGGAAAAACTTGGTCGCAGGCGGTTTTCCCTTACCAAGTCAAATGTCTTGAAACTTTGCGACAAGCCAGAGCGGCCTTGTCCAGCACCGACCGTCACGACTTGGACGCATCGCTGGCTGGCACTGGCTGTGAGGCGATGTTTTAAATGCCCTCCAGCAACACCACGGTGCGCTTGGCTGCTTTTTTGCTGATAGGCAGCACCGCTTGGTATTGCGGCGAGTTGTAAAAATTTTGGGCTTTCTCGGCGGAATCAAAGCGTATCAACACCAAACGCTTAGGTGTCCACAAGTCGGACTCTTTGACATCCATAGCGCCACCCCGCGCCAAATACTCACCCCCAAACTGTTCGGCAATGGGTTTTGCTTTGAGTTTGTATTCTTCGTAAGCGGTGGGGTCAAAAAGATCGGTGTCGACAACCAGATACACAGCCATGTTTGCTCCTCTTTGCAATAAAACTTTTGCGATGCGTTGCCCTTGCGCCTTACTGGCAAGAAAAATTAGCAGCAGACTCGATATCGCCCGACCCCTTGTATTGCGCGTGCTGTGGATAGGCACACAAAGGTCGCGTGCGTCCGGGAAAAACCGCAGTGCCCGTGGCCTCTAGACTTTGCGGCGCTTTGCCTTTTTCAACCCAGTTGACCAAGGCATTCAAACCTTCCACGCTGTCGGTGGCAGCACCTCCCGCGCAGTGCCCCATGCCCGGCACCAAAAACAAACGGGCAAAGTCTTGTGTCTTGCTGCCGTTTTGGGCGCTTAGGCGCTGGTAATAGTCGATCACTTCGTGCGGCGAAAAAATCGGATCGGCCAAACCATGAATCAGCATCAACTTGCCGCCATGCGCTTGGTAAGCGCTGAGCTTGTCATCATCGGCGGTGTTGAACACCCAAGCATAAGCATCCATGCGTTGTGGGTCGCGATCAAAATCAATCTTGTAAATGCTCAAGCTGCGATCGGGTGGCGTCACAAAATAGCCTTGCAGCGCGTCTTCCATCAAAAACACATGGCGCGAGTTGGCTTTCTCGGTGGGCGAATTGCCCAGCTTCCACATGCGCCAATCGTTTTGCGGATGCCCAATGCCGGGGTCCCAAGGCCAAGAAAAATACAAAGGCTTGCCTTGCGAATCCTGCGCGCCAGCAAATACTTTTTTCATGGCCTGCACTTGTTGGGGCGCTAAACACGCGGCCTCTTTGGCGCCTTTGCATTGCAAACTGGCAATGTCAAAACGACACGCCGCAGGGTGAGACACCAAACCATCGCGCGCGCCATCGAGTGCGTCACACGCCTCCAAAATGCCTTGTCGCACCAAACCCAAATCGCTGTCGCTCAAGGCCTGACTGAGCACGGGCTTGCCCGTCTCGCCCTTGGGCGCAATGGCCGCAAAAGTTTGCGTGTCCCAGGCCGCAGCAATGGTGGCACCCTTGGACACCCGCATGGCAGGCGCCATGGCAATCACACCATCAAAGTAATTCGGAAAACGCTGCGTGAACATCATCCCCTGACGACCACCGCCCGAGCACCCAATGAAATACGAGTGATCCACCGCCTTGCCATAAAACTGCGCAATCAAAGCCTTGGCCGTCACCGCCACTTTGTCGTGCGCGTTGTAAGCGTTGTCGGTGCGCGCAATGGGATCAAACCCAAAATCAGCGCTTGGGTTTTGGTGCCCGGCATCGGTGGTCACCACCGCAAACCCTCGGTTCAAGGCATACCCGGGCGCCGCTTGTGGCCCCACCGCCGGACGCACCACACCATCGTTGCCACCACCGCCTTGGTACAAAAAGCGACCATTCCAAACCGTGGGCAAACGCAATTCAAACCCAATGTAATAAGGCTTGCCATCTTGCCCCATGCGCTCGCCCATGCGGCCATTGACTTTGCAATGCGCCACCAAAGTCGGCCCGCTTGTAGCACCCGCTGGTCGTTCTTTGTCGCCCTCAATGGCCTCGGCTTTGAGGCTCACCCCCGCCGGTGCCGCAACCGCCAATGCCGCGCAATTGGCGCTTTGGGCACTCGCTGCAAAAGAACTTGCACACAAAGACAACGCAGTGAAAAAAGGTTTGAATTTCATACAACAGCAAATAGTTCTTGCAGCGTTGCCAGCGCCGCGTTCAAAGTTTTGTGAGACACCGCGCCCAGTTTTTTAACCAAACGCACCTTATCGACCGTTCGCAGCTGATCTAACACGATCAACCCTTTGGTTCCAGCATGGGTCACAGGCACGCGAAACGGCGCTGCATAGCCCTTGGACGTCATAGGAGCCACCATCACTGTGCGCAAGTGATCGTTCAACTCTGGCGGCGAGACCACCACGCATGGACGTGATTTTTTGATTTCGCTGCCCACGGTGGGATCGAGGTTGACCAACCAAATGTCGCCCCGCTTTACCAAGTCAACTCCGCATCGTCCAAGTTGCCCCACTCGCCCATGAGCAACGAGTCGCCACCCTGCGCAGCCACAACCGCAGCCGCCTCGCCCCAACCTGCTCGCACAGACTTGAGGGGTTTTCTTAAAACGATGGTGCCGTTTTCTACCGCCACATCAGCCGTGGCTTGGTCGTCAAGACCTGCTTGTGCCAAGAGCAGTTTGGGCAACACCACGCCCTTGCTGTTTCCAATGGTGCGAATTGTGATTTCCATCATCCCTCCAGTTACAACAATGTTAGCCCTGCCCTGTGGCAGTGTCAAACCGTGCAAACCCCACTGCACTCACCCATTTTGGGGCGGTACGCGGTGCGCGTTGAGGGCGTTGATGACCAAACACAGCACCACCAGCGCCCGCACACCCAAGGCCCAGGTCATGGGCACGGTGGCTTGGTCGTGCAGGTAGATGTAAGCGTTGAAATAATCCATCACCAAGGCCGTGATGCTGACAATGGCCGTGATCAAGGCCACTTTTTCAAACTGCCAACGCTTTGAATAACTCCACAAATAAAGCAGCGTGAGCAAAGACACAAACACCGCCCTGAAACGCAAATACAACATCATGCCTGCCCGCTCGTCGGCGTGAATGGCCATGTTGGCCAGCACCGCATCGGTGAAGGCCAACAACCGAATCACATAAAAAACCACCACCACCCCTAAAAATGCGTTGCGGTATTTGAACCAACCATCTGCGCCCATAGGCAGTGGCTCGGGCAACTCTTGCACGCTTGCGCCGCGCAAGGCTTCTAACTCTTCAGTGCTGAGTTGCGAGGCGGGATGCTCGTACTTCATGCTCACCCATCCAACTTGAGACAAGGAGTGAGTTTGTACCTTTGACACACTTGTGTCGATCCCCACCAGCAATGCCCCCTCTGGCGACCCAGAATCAGGGCGCCCTCCAAGCGCCCTGAGGGTGTGAACTTAAGTGGCGGTTGAGGCTTCAAAATCGCTCAATGTGGCTTGCACGTCAGCGTTGTTGAAGCCCAAGTAAGCGGCAATTTGCTGCAACAGTTCGTCTTCAAAATCGCGGGTGGCATTGAAGCCTTGGATCAACTTGTAGGTGCCGAGTGTTTCGTCGACCTTGCCCACAAAAAACACAAAGTCGCCAGCTTGGTACTTGGGCAAGCCCAAGTCGGCGGGTTTGAGCAATGACAACTCGCGAGCACTGGGGGTCAAGTCGGCCACATGTGGCGAGCTGGCCCTGGCGATGGTGGTGTCGGTTGACATGGCTTCCAGCAATCGGCGCATCACGTCGATGGCTTCTGCGCGTTGTAATTTGCGTTTTTCTTTTTCCAATTTGGCGTTTTGTGCGTTACCCGCAAACTCCTTTTCTGACAAACTCGCCACCCCGTTGTTGCGCTCCAAAAACTGGGGCAACTGGCCTTGGGGCACGTCCAAGGCCAAGGCTTTTTCTAACGCAACCACATATTGAAAACGCACCTGGCGCGAAACATTGGCAAACACATAACGCACCACGATGGATTCGGTTTCGGAAGCCGAAGTGATCGGCGTCGCATCGCGCATTTTGATGGCCTCGATCAAACTGCTTTTGATTTGGCGTTTTTGCAACGAGCGGTTGATGTCCAACACATAGTCGTACACATGCCCT
>CAIYFE010000329.1 GCA_903925445.1 uncultured Burkholderiales bacterium
AGCAACGTGACGATATTCAGCTTCCTGACCCAGCCGTGCAGCGCAATGCCGCCGATTGGATCAAGCGCAATAGCTGGTACAACCCAAACGCAAACGACCGTGACTCATTGATCGCCAAAAAGCACGATGAAGCACTGATCGCCGAGGGCTGGGATGCTTCTGATCCAGATTATTGGCAAGAACTTGATAGCCGCTTGCAAAAAGCGTTACCACACCGCTACAATGTGTCCAAAGACGTTAATTCTGACGTCCGTAAACCGAGGAACACTGTGGCTAGTTCTGGTCGTGAGGCTTCAGCATCATTTGGGGGCAGTAACCGCTCTCAGTTTGTTTTGACACCTGAGCGTGTCAAGGCAATGAAAGATGCTGGCGCGTGGGATAACCCCCAACGCAAAGCCAAGATGATTGAAAACTTCATCAAATACGACCGTCAAAACCGCAACTAATACTTGGAGAAACACATGTCAGAATCACGTCTTAAAAAATCTTTGAATGCCGCTGGTCGCCAAGACCGTTCAAACGGGGAAGCAAGCCACGCAGCACCAGAAGAAAAGTTCATTTCAAATCAGGAACGTCGCAAGATGTGGAGTGAGGAATGGACGCAATCAGCATTGCCGAAACTGCCCAACATGGATGGGTGGCACCTTTGCTGGCTTTCGACAACCAATAGCTACGATTCAATTGATAAGAGGATTCGCCTCGGTTACGTTCCCGTTAAGTCGGAAGAGTTGCCAGGTTATGAGAATTATCGAGTGAAGGCTGGTGAGCATGTTGGGTATATCTCTTGCAACGAAATGTTGCTGTTCAAACTGCCAATGGACATCTATCAGGAAATCATGTTGTATCAACATCATGAGAAGCCGATGGAAGAAGCGGACAAAGTTCGCGTTCAGTTGGAAAGCCTCCAAGGCCAGCGTGACAGTAACGGTAAGCGGCTTGTGGATGTCGAGGGCGAGGGTCTTGGCAATTTTGATCAACAACCAAGCAAAACGCCCGTATTTTCGGGTTAATTAAGGAGTTTTTATGAGTGCAACCTCTGCTCCGTTCGGCTTGCGTCCTGCGTTCCATCCTTCTGGCTTGGACCGCGCTCAGGCGCTGGCTAACGGCATCACATCTGGTTTGGCTGTCAACATCTTGAAAGGCCAACCAGTTGTCTATACAACCGCAGCTACTGTCGGTTCAACTGGTGCTGCAAACGGCACCATCATCCCCGCTGGCACACCTGGCAACAGCGCTGCAACCTCTGGCTACCAAGTCGCTGGTGCATTCGCTGGTGTTGAGTGGACAGACACCACTGGCCGTCGCCGTGTTTCCAACTATTGGCCTGCATCTACTGCATACCAAACTGGTTCATGCGTTGCTTACTTCTACAACGACGAAAAAATCGTTTATGAAATCCAAGCTGACGGTTCCATGGCACAAACCTCTATCGGTAACGAGTACAACTTCAGCAACATCACCGCTGGTTCCACAACCACTGGTCTGTCGCAAGCTACTTTGGCTTCTGCCTCCGCTCAAACGAACGGTGCACAAGGTCAAATGCGCGTGGTTGACTTGGCTCCATACGTGGACAATGCTTGGGGTGATGCTTACACGATTGTTCGTGTGACCTTGCCGTATGTTCAATTTGTTGCTGCTACTACAGCAGTTGTTTAATTAGGAGTCTGACAAATGGCAGCCCCAATGCGCAGTACGGACTTCCGTTCGATTGTTGAGCCTATCCTCAACGAATGTTTCGACGGAGTCTATGACCAACGTGCCGACGAGTGGAGCCGTGTGTTCCGCGAAGAAGACGGCATTCCACGTAACTACCACGAAGAGCCTGTGCTCTACGGTTTCGGTGCAGCTCCCCAGTTGCCCGACGGTACTCCAGTGACTTACCAACAAGGTGGTGTCCTGTTCTTGAAGCGCTATGTGTACAAGGTGTATGGCTTGGCCTTCGCTTTGACCAAAGTGTTGGTTGAGGACGGCGATCACATCCGTTTGGGTCAAGTTTATGCACGCCACTTGGCACAATCTTTGGTGGAAACCAAAGAACTGTTGTCAGCCAACGTGTTGAACACAGCATTCAATTCCAGCTACGCTGGCGGCGACGGCGTGTCTCTGATCAACACCGCTCACCCAATCGTGAACGGCACCTTCAGTAACCAATTGGCTACTGCTGCTGTGTTGTCACAAACATCGCTTGAGCAAATGTTGATCCAAATCCGTCAAGCTGTTGACAACAACGGCAAGAAGATCCGTTTGGGTCCACGTCAATTGATCGTGGCTCCAGGCAACATCTTCCAAGCTGAAGTTCTGTTGAAGTCCGTGCTCCGCACTGGTAACGCCAACAACGACATCAACCCAGTGAAATCC